>JAGLDW010000274.1 GCA_023145395.1 Lentisphaeria bacterium
CGGACCGTGCGCATACTTTTCTGCAACGAGGAGCACACGCCCTGGACAAGCCGGTTCGCTGCGGATGCGGCCGCGCAGCGCGGAGACCGCATTCTCGCTGTTCTGAATCAGGATTCGCTGGACGGCAAGTCCGACGAGGACATGGCGGCGGGACGGCAATGCCATGTCGTCGCCTACAGCACGGATGAGGGACGACCGCTCGCGGAGTTGATGGTGCGAATGAACGACCTGCACGACATTGGTCTGGACGCGTCTGTGGCGCACAAGGAGCGCGTCAATGACGACGACGGAATGTTTATCAAGGCCGGTTTCCGCACCACGGTCATGAACATCGGCTCCTGGCCATTCGCTGATTCCGAATATCATCTCGTTGGCGACACGCCGGATCGTGTGGACATGCACAACCTCGCCCGCAGCGCACGCCTCGTGCTGGCAACTGTGCTCGAGCTGGACCGGACAGGGACTATCGCCCTCTCGTGATCCGATCTTTTCTTGGCGGTTTTGCATTGGAGCCGAATCGCCGTGACAATACAGTGCCGTCCAGAAGGCATTCAACCCCATTCGCAGGAGCTTCTTCCCATGGATCTCAATCGCAGAGAGTTTGTCCAGACCGCCGCAGCGGGCGCGAGTCTGGTTCTTGGGGGGCAGGTTCTCGCGCAAAATGCGGCGGCCGGCGGAAAAATCACGGTGGGATTGCTGGGCACTGGCGTCCAGGGATCGCGCCTGATGCTGGATTGTCTGAAGATTCCCGGCGTACGCTTTGTCGCGGTGTGCGATCTGTGGAAACAGCAGAACCTCCGGCGGGCAAAAGGTCGACTGCGGGCGAAAAAGCAACCGGTCAACGCCTATACGGACTACCGGGAAATGCTCGCGAAGGAGACGGACATGGATGCGGTGATCGTGGCCACACCCGATTGCTGGCATGCAGAGCACGCCATCGCCTGTTTGGAGGCCGGCAAGCACGTCTATTGCGAAAAAGAGATGTCCAATACACTCGAGGACGCTCAAAACATGGTGACTGCGGGGCGAAAGAGCCCGAAGATGTTCCAGATCGGTCATCAACGGCGCAGCAACCCGGTCTACGCCCTTGCACGGGAGGCTCTGCAGAAGGAGAGCATCTGCGGTCGGCTCACCTACTGCTACGGCCAATGGAACCGAGGCGTGCAGGACTACGTGGCACTACCCGAAAAGCGTCGTGCCAAGCTGGAGATTCCAGCGGATGTGCTACAGAAGTACGGCTACGAGAATATGGAGCAGTTTCTGAACTGGCGCTGGTTCCGCAAGTACTCGTCTGGACCGATTGCTGATTTGGGAAGCCATCAGATCGATATCTTCAGCTGGTTTTTGGGCTGCGACCCCGAGCGTGTGGTGGCGATGGGCAGCACGGACTACTTCCAGCGCGAGTGGTTCGAGGATGTGCTGTGCACCTACGAATACAAAACCACGCAGAATGGCAAGAAGGGATCGGCCCGCGCCTTCTATCAGATTCTGAACACGAACAGCTGCGGACACTACTTCGAGCGCTTCAGCGGAGATGGCGGCGCGCTGACGATCTCCGAGAACGAGAAAAAATGCTATTTCATCCCCGAGCCCGGAAAGGCGGTGCCAACTTGGATGGAGGGTGTGGAGCCGATCGTCCGCGATGGCGTGGGGAATGCCATCCCCTTGCTACCCGCGTTTGCAGCCAAAGGAGCCGAGGCTGCGGAGGCAATGAAACAATTCGCCGCCAAGAGTGTGCACCAACTGCATCTGGAGAACTTCTTCCACGCCGTGCGCAAGAACGACAAGAGCATTCTCACCTGCGACCCGGAAGAGGCATACGCCACGGCAGTGGCAGTGCTGAATGTCATCCCAGCCGTTGAGGCGGGCGGGGGAAAGGCCTTCCAGCCCGGCGACTTCAAAGCCTGACCCTTTCCCTTAGGGTCCGCACGGAAACAACTTCACATTTTGGCGAGAGTGTCGGATGGCCGTGCGCCGCCATCCATTCGAGTGCCCAACGACGAGGTGTCCCGCCTATGAGCAGCGCCCCCAAAAGTATCGCCATGCTCCTGTGTGCAGTTCTGATCGGCTCGATCGTGTGTGCAGCGGCGCAGGAGAAGAATGCGCCCGTAGCCAGCTTCGATTTTGATGGCGCATCCATTGCGGACGGAGCCGCCGAGCAGAGCGCTGTCTCCCTCGCGCCTGCTCACACCGCGCTCAGACCACGCGGGGGGGACAAGGGAAACGCCCTCACCTTCGATGGGCGACACGACTCTCTTCTCCTGCATCCTCTTTCACCCCCCTTGCAGACGGCGTTGACAGGTGCGTTCACACTCGAGTTCGAGATTCGGTTCGACACCCTGCCACAGGATGTCCCGTCCTATCCGTATGTATTCGAGGCACTGGATTCGAACGGCAAGTCCATTCTCGCAATCCGCGGCAACAAACTAGGGCGTTTCGAGGTGGTTTTCGCAGGGAGTGAAAAGGGACGGACACGTTCGTTTCTAGCGACCTGGAACCACCCCACACCCACAGCCACGGCCATTCAGCGGCGACGCTGGACAAATGTGGCGCTGACTGTCATTCCAGGAGCGGATATCACACTCTTCATCGATGGCGAAATCCTCGGACAATCCACGTTCCCAGGCACCCTGCCGACGGTACAGGCCCTACGCTTCGGCGGTGCTCCGGAGGCGTCTTGGAAGCTCTTTCATGGTGCCCTCGACTCCCTGCGGATACATACAGGCTTGACCCATGACAAAGCCACGGCGATTACGGCTAGAGAGGTGGCGGCGCAACGTTTGCGAAGCGAGTCGTACGAACGCTGGGCCGCAACGCTCCTGCCAGAGAAGGCCGATTGGGCCATGCATCATCCCCGCATGATCCTGACTCCCGGCCGCTTGGCCGAAGTCCGCAGCCAGCTCACCAAAGGTCGCGGCCCCGAACTGCTCCAGCGACTGCTCGACGACTGCCGGAAATGGACCGACCCAAAATCACCGAAGTACTACAACCCCTCAAAATTCGAGTTGCAGCAAGATCGCTACATCGTGATGACCCCCGCGCTGATGGCCATGGGCACGCTGCTTGGCGACAACCCCTCCTTCGCCCGGCGAGCCGGCGAAATCGCCGCAGCCTATGCAGAGAGAATCGGCTACCACGACGTGGCCCGACACCACGGGTCGGCAGCCTATTCGGCGGGAACAACCATGATGATGGCTCTCGTCTATGACTGGGGATATCCCCACATCGAGCCAGCCCATCGCGAAGCAATCCGAGAGAGTCTGGTGGAAATCGCCGCGGGCGCCTTCGAAGTGTTTGAGAAAGAGGGGCTCAGCCGCGACAAATGGGTGCCAAACTGGACCGCAATGGCCACCAGCACACTCGGCAATGCGTGTCTGGCAGTGATCGGCGAGACTCACGCTCCCGTGCGCAAATGGCTGAACTTGGCAATCCATATGACTCTTGTCCAGGGCAATTCTGCCATCGATCGGGACGGTGCGTTTCACGAGGGCTCGCACTACTTCTTCTACGGCGACCAACACATCCTCGTTTTTCTCGAGGCGCTACGCACCGCCACCGGCGAAGATCTGCTCAAACGGACGAATTTCGCGCGAGTCCCAGACTATCTCTGCACCATGCTCGCGCCGTGGGGACAGGAAGTCTTCCCGATCAAGTACTCCGCCGCCTCCGCCGAACCGCAGAACCGACACATGTTCGCGATCTATCGCAAACGCCTCCAGTCGCAGACGACCGAGTGGCTTTGGCAGAATCTCTATCCCGAAAACAAGTATCCCCCCTTCTGCCAACTCTTCGGACTACCATGGTTCCAACCTGAAACAGAGCCGGTTCCCGCCCCGGATCTTCCCCTGGCGAAATGGTTTGAGGGCGAGGGACTGGTGACCTTTCGAACCGGTTGGGATCCCGCCGCCGTCGCCGGCACATTCCACGCCCACTACGCACGCATTGTGGCGCACGACCAAGCGGACCGCGGCCAGGTCACGCTCTACGGCTACGGAAATCGCTGGGTCGTGGATTCCGGTGGACGCAACCTACGCTTCTCCGCACATCGCGACGCGCACAATCTCGTCATCGTCGATGGGGTCACAGCCCAGCCCAACCCCCTGAACAGACTCAACTGGCACAGTGATTCCTTTATCACCGACATGTGCCACTCGGATCGTTTGGCCACAGTCGCCAGATCCGACCTCACCCCCTCCTACCGCTACCTGTACAACTGGCAGCATGAGATCTACGACAGCAAGAATCAGCACGGCAAGATGGACCCGTTCGAATGGGCTCGACGCAATGTGGTTTTCATGCGGGGTAAAGATGCGCCGCCCTATCTGCTGATCGCCGATGATCTGCGACAGGACGAGAAGATCCACTCCTACACGTGGCACCTGCACACGGGATCCGACAACCGCGTGACGGTCGATGGGGCACGTGCGCTCTGCCGTAGACCTCCCACGCCAACGATCCGCTACCTCTACCATCCGCTTGGCCCTGTCGGCACACCAGGTCCAAAGCCGGACACTGGTGGCTTCGCGGAATATGATTTCGAACTGGCCGCCACGGGCGCCTATGCGCTCTGGGGCTACGGACGAGCGGGAGACATCCAGCCCGGAGGAATGGATTCGTTCCATGTGCAGATCGACGCCGAGTCGCCAATTGCCTGGTCGGCCGGACACAAGTACGACTACAAGTGGCTGCGCGTTGGCAAGCAAGACTACCAACTGACAAAAGGGCGGCATACCATCCGCGTGACGATCCGCGAACCCGAAGCTCGGGTTGCGGAGTTCGCACTCGTGCCCGAGGGAGGTACAATCCTGGACATCCCAGATTACGACGCCTCGCAAAACACGCGGATCGACGCGGCCACTCCCACACGCCTCCAAGCACCGTTCACGGTAGGTAGAGAATCACGACGACTCGCAGCGGAAGGCTTCATGGAGATGCAGCTTCTCTTCCCCCAGCACGCCAATCTCAAAGTGACTCCATTCCACCCCGAAGCCATGCCGCCACACCCCCGTTTCGAGGCAACGCAGAAAACGGCTCACGCGCGTTTTCTTGCCTGGTGCTATCCACGCACCCCAGATATGGAGCAACCGGCAGTGGACACACGGAACGACTCCGAGTGGCGCGTGCAGTGGCGCCGCTGCGAAGACCGCATCTTCCTGAACACACAGGGCACAATCTCAAGTTCGGAGGTCGTCAGTGACGCCGAATTGGTCGTCCTGCGCCTGCGACGCGGCAAGCTCCTCGGCTGGGTTCTGGTTGGAGGCACATTCATTGACTGGCAGAATCACCGGCTGATTGAGCTTGAGGGTGGGAAAGGCAACGCCCTGTTCGCCGACGGGGAACTGAGTCTCAGCGGCCCCCGAGTGACCGGCTTCAAAGCCCAGCCCGGGCGCCGTGTCAAACACACCATCGCGCACGGCGTCGCCATACCCACCCGACGCACCGGTTCCGTTTGGTCCCCCGTTGTCCCCCTGATCCCCCGTCCACAACTCACCTGGTAATCTCTCATTCGCAGTGAAACCGCTCGAGTTCTCGTATGTCATCAGAGATCGCTGGCATAGCGTTTCAGCTGTACAATTCTTTGCAGGACGCATGAGTCCGTCCCATGAAACTGGTTTTGTTGACGACGGAGCAGGACGACTCGTTCACTGGGCGGCATGGCGCGCAAGTCGTCACGGCGCCAACGATCTTGGTCGGAGGTTCTACCTATCCGGACAGTACGTTTCATAGATGGACTTTGATCCGTTGCGGAGCAGCGGTTTTCAACCATGGACATCGGAATTGAATATTTCCCTTGAGCCTGAGCCCGTCAAATGCGGCGACGCCCCAGGCTGCATTTCTGCAAAATTTCGGCATGCGGGACAACAATCGGGAACGTCTGGCGTTTGGTGGTTAGCGAGCACCTCAAAGGCCTCAATCCGAAACATGAAAGGAAAGAATCATGCAACACACAATGTCCACCCCCAAATTGGTCTTGACATTCTTCTTACTCATTGGCCTGAGCACTCTGATGGCAGACTCAAGACGATCGCGTAAATCCTCGCACAAGTCCTCGCACAAGTCCTCGCACAAGTCCTCGCACAAGTCCTCCCACAAGTCCTCATATAAACCCTCCCACAAGTCCTCGCGCAGAAAACATCACAATCGGGGACCGGTATTCTCCACCGGGTCTCGGCGCTGCGCTCCTCGCCCTTCGCGTAGTTCCTTCTCGATCTCGTTCGGTGGAGGCAGCCTGTTCTCCCGCAACGGTCTCTTCGGGAACTGGGATTTTGGAGACCGGGTGATTTTCTCCACCCGCATCGGGAGCAGAATGTCCGTCCTGCCAATGGGCTGCAGCACGCAGTTCATCGATGGGAACATCTACTATGTGCGCAATAACACGTACTTCCGCCGCACTCGCGGTGGCTACATCGTCGTCCGCAAGCCCTGTGCCAACCTAGTCATTCCAGCCAGAACCGAGACGCGCCCGTTGGCGAAGCAGACGGTGACGGTTTGGATCCAGAACTCCAATGGCTCCCGCACTCCCGTCAAAATCACGCCAACGACGGATGGACAATGGGTCGGGCCAAAAGGAGAGTACTACGAGGACTTTCCAGCCAAGGCACAACTCAAGTCCATCTACGGGCTGGAGGCCGAATAGCCCAGCGCAAGGAGGCGTTCGAAGCGGGCTACGGCCTCTTTTAGAGTCCACTCAGGGTCCGGCCCGCCGCGCAGCTCCATCATGAACACTCCGGCGTAGCGGGTCCGGTTGAGAGCATTCATGAAACCGCCCCAGTCGATGGTCCCCTCGAAGGGAAGAGCGTGCTGATCGGTCCGCCCATCGTTGTCACTCACGTGCAACGTCAGCAATCGATCCGCGACCATGCCGACGGCGGTCGTGACATCACCGCTAAGATTCGCGTGACTCGTGTCGAGGCAGCAGCCCACATGATCCCCCTCCAGACACTCCACCATCCGGACCAGTTCCGGGACCGTGTCTCCGATGCGTGGCGCTGTCGGGAGAGTATTCTCCACAGCAATGGCCAGACCCAACTGTCCGCAAAAGGCGCACAACTCCGACAAGCTGTCCAAGCTGACCTTGGCCAGGGCGTCACGACTCTCTCCGTCCTTGACCATGCCGCCTGCGTGGGCCACCAGCACGCTAGCTCCCAACGCCATCACGCTTTCCGCAACGCGTTTCGACACTCGCGCTGGAGATGGAATGTGCAATCCAGGATGACCGCGTCATACTCGTGCTGCTCGATGACACACCAGCTCTCGTCGGAGATCCAGCCCGTGTCACAAGCATAGAGCAAGCACTTGGAGTCGATTTCAAAGATGTAGATCAACGGCTCCTCGTCGTTCGTTCGATCGTGGTTTGCGGCGAGCGCCGTGAGCGTAAACGGAGGGGTGGGAGAATGCACGACCGCGCCAGGAGACAGTGCGTGAAGCCGTAGTCCGAGAGAGTCGGGATTGAAGAATCGGTTGAATTTCTGATACACAGGTAGCAGATCAATCAGACGCTGGTTGCAGTACATGTCTAGCGGCCGGTCGGGATTTCTGCCTCGCGCCGCCAGAACGCAGGGATCGAAATGATCTTGATGCGAGTGTGTGACGAAGAGATGAGACAGTTCCGCGAGACTGACGCCCAGATCCAGCGCGGCCATGCCCGTATTGGGCGGCACGTCGAATAGGAAACGGCCATCGACCAGCAGGCACGAGCCATTGCGCCGATGCGTTCCACGGTCCCGAACGGCTTCGCGACAGGACTCGCACGGACAGAACGGGGATGGCCACAGCTCTCCAGCTCCAGATCCCAGGAAGAGCAACTCCATTACCATCTCCTTCACGGGAACAAAGCGACGTTCGGAATGTGAAGTTATTTCCGTGCCGACCCTGAGTGCTCGAGCACCTGAGACCAGCTTCTGCAGAACGTGACACCCGATCCGCAGTCAGGTTTGTCATCCCGTCCATCCTGCAACAGGATCCGAAACAGGCCTTCGACATCGATTTCACGGAGATGTCTAACGTCGTCGTCAATGAGAATGTCGGCGCCGATCGCGGAACAGATGGCGGATTTCGAGGTTCCAGCCGAGGTATGGATCCCTTCGAAGCAAGGTAATACGCCCTTGCGCTCCAGCCATTCCCGAGCATGGGGCACACGTCTCTCCAAACGCGCCGTCACCAAGTGCAACTGAGCTTTTCCCGACAGTTTGCGGAGAGCATCAAGAGCACCTGGGACCTCGTTGGCCACCAGCGTGCTTTCCCGCTCGTATACGTAGTCTCCCATGCTCTCGTATGCCTCAAGACCAATGATTGGCACACAGTCGGTCCGGCTACAATTCCAGGGAGACACAACCTTTCCAAGATTCTCCTCGATCCACTTGATCTTCTCCCGGTTCGTATCCCCGATCGTCCCGTCATAGTCAATCGCAATAATCACAATCGTCTGTCCTTCATGGTCTCGGTGACAACGCGCTGCAGCACGAGGGCGGTCCTGCAGGGCAGGTAGATGCGGAATCGATGCTGCTCTGTATTGCCGACGACGAAGCGTTCGGCGCTGTGTCGCTGTCCGGGTTGGACTCGGCCGTGACCCCCGAACTCCCGTGCGTCGGTGTCAAGCTGCAGCTGGTAGGTGCCTGCGAGGCTGCTGACTTCGTAGTCGCTCCTGGATTCGGTGGGATGCAGGTTGAGTAGTAAATAGAGCGAGTTGCGCTCGAAAACGAGGATCTTGGCCTGCTCGTCGAGGGCCAGGAGTTGAGGGGGGGCACTCGCAATGGCATTCGTGCGGCGGGCGAGTTCGAGCATGCACCGATCGAATCGATCGAGGAACTGGTAGCGTAGTTCGGGATTGTCGCGCAGGGACCATTGACGGCGAGCGTAGGCGTAGGACTGTTGGTTGCCCTCCCGGGGGAAGTCAATCCAGTCTGGATGCCCGAACTCGTTTCCCATGAAATTGAGATAGCCGTGTCCCGCGGTGAAGAGCGCGGCGAGGCGAAACATCTTGTGGAGTGCGAGGCCACGGTCCACGGCCAAGTCGGCAGCATCGGTGTGCATGCCGTGGTAGATGGCGTCTCCCATGAGGCGGAAAGCGAGCGTCTGCCCACCCACAAGCGCCTGGTCGTGGCATTCGACGTAGCTAATGGTGCGTTCGTCCTGCCGTCGATTGGTGAACTCGTGCCAGAGCGCGCTCATGGACCAGTCCTCGTCCTTCTTGTCGAGCATCTTGAAGACGTGGTCCGTGACCCCCATGGCCATGCGGTAGTCGAACCCGCACCCTCCCTGCTCGATAGGCGCGCCCAGTCCGGGCATTCCGCTGACGTCTTCGGCGATGGTCACGGCGTCCGGCCGCACCGTGTGGACGAGTTCGTTGGCCAACGCTAAATAGGCGAATGCATCCTCATCAACCGCATCCCCAAAGTAGTCGTCGTAGCCGGTGAAGGCATGTCCCAGGCCGTGGTGTCTGTAGAGCATGCTGGTGACTCCGTCGAAGCGGAATCCATCGATATGGTACTCGTCGAGCCAGAAGCGGCAGTTGGAGAGAAGGAAATGCAGCACTTCCGGTTTTGCGTAGTCGAAACAGCGACTGTCCCAGGCTTCGTGTTCGCCGCGGGCACCTTCGTGAAAGTACTGGCAGAGCGTGCCGTCGAAGCGGGAGAGTCCCTCGGTCTCATTGCGCGCCGCATGCGAATGGACCAAGTCCAGAATGACGCGGATTCCCAGTCCATGGGCATCGTCCACCAACGCCTTGAGTTCTTCGGGCGTGCCGAATCTGGAACTGGCGGCAAAATAGTTGGAGACGTGGTAGCCGAAGCAGGCGTAGTAGGGGTGCTCGAGCACGGCCATGAGCTGTAGTGTGTTGTAACCGGAACAGGCCAATCCGGGCAGCATGTTCTGCCTGAGTTCCTCGTACGTGCCGATGCCCTCCCTCTCCTGAGCCATGCCGGTGTGCGCCTCGTAGATAAGTGGAGTGTCCGACCTTGGCGGTGGGGAATTGCGCCAGCAATACGGTGTGTCCGGCACCCAGACCTGCGCATTGTAGAGAATGGTGTGGTTGTCCTGCACGACACGGCGGGCGTAGGCGGGAATCCGGTCGCCTGCTCCGCCGTTCCAATGAATGCGGAGGCGATAGAGAGCCTGGTGCCAAAGCGCATCATGGGGCAGACGAAGTTCCCATATGCCATGCTCCCGGCGGGTCATGCGGAACCCATCCCGCTCCTCCCAATCCGTGGGTTCGCCAACGAGAGCGATCTGGATCGCGTTCGGCGCCCATTCGCGAAAAATCCAGCCCTCCGCATCGTGATGCAGACCAAAAAACTCGTGCCCGTTTGCGAACTCCGCAAGATCCGTCGCATCGCACGTCAGGCGTTGCCGCGTCTTCCGCACATGCTCGCGCCGGCGAGCAAGCGTAACGGCGTAGGGCGCAAGGTAGGAATCATCCAAAAGAGGGCGCGGGTTGTTGGAAAGTGCAGGCATATGTTTGTGGTGGGGCGGAAGACTCTTGGCCCCCATTCTCAGATTTCGTGGGAAGGGTCATGCTATGCGAGAGCCAGTGTCCTGACCTCTCTCGAAATGCGGTCCGCCAGTCGTTCTTCTGCTACATCCAGGTCATAATCCATCTGGAGCCCAAGCCAAAATCCAGCAGAATTTCCGAAATAACGACCAAGGCGCAATGCCGTGTCAGCCGTGACACTCCTCTTGGCATGGATTATCTCGTTGATACGTCTCGGCGATACGCCGAGGTCCATTCCCAGGCGGTTCTGGCTGATCCCCAAAGGATGCAGGAATTCCTCAAAAAGAATCTCGCCGGGATGAACAGGGGGTATTTTCTCGTCCGTCATGATACACCTCAATGGTAATCCACGATCTCCACTTTGTGGACGTTGCCATCGTCCCACTCAAAACAGATGCGCCACTGGTCGTTGATCCGAATGCTGTATTGACCTTTGCGTCTACCGGTCAACTTCTCAAGCCGATTTGCGGGTGGAACTCGGAGATCCAGAAGCGTTCGGCTTCGGTTCAGCATACGAAGTTTACGAAGCGCGGTTCGCTGAATGGCACGTGGTAGCTTCCGCGAGTACTCCCGGCGAAAGATCCGTGCCGTTTCTCGACATTTGAAGCTATCAATCATGAAGCAGCATATACCGTATAACGTCATATGTAAACATCGGGAGTCAAAAAACTGCCGATTGCATCCCCTCGCACCTTTCATTCGCGATTGTATTCATATATGGTTCTGCCCTGTATGTGTCGCCCCGCGTCAGAAATCTACAATCCGCGAACCGACAGTCAGGAGGATCAGGAATCATGTCCTATCCCGGAAAAATGCTCGCCGACGGACTCTGCACCCCCGCCGTGATCGAGATTCCCGCGCGACAGTTGCTCGGCACCGTGTGCGTCTGTGGCGGTGCGGACTGCCCGCTGTTCGAGAGCAGACAGGATGCACTCGCCATTCTCGAACGTGTCAAGGCCGATCCCACGGTGTCGATCCGTCTGACCACGGACGCGGATCAGATTCCGCATTATTCCTCGCTGGACGAGAGAGACTACACCACTCTCGATCGAGAGGGAGTGCTGAACCGCAAGCGCGACCTGGCCGTGCTCCAGCATCTCGGCCTCACTCCGGGGGACACGCGCCGGGCGCGCTACCTGTACGAACTTCTGCTCCAGCGCATCGAGACTCCGGATGGGATCTGTGCTTTCGACACACCCAACTGGGAGGGGTGTCCGCTGGCGCGCGGCGGTGCATACGAGGCGGCGCGTGCCAAGGGATCGCGCGAAATTGTGTTCGACCGCACGGCAGAGGACAAGGCGGAGGCGAGGCGGCTCAGCGTCGAACGCGTTCGGCGCGATCCCGTTCTCAAGATTCGCCCTCATCACCTGATGTGCATGAGCTGCTGGATTGGCGCCAGCGGCGGCGAGGGAGTGCGTGGCAACGACACTCTCGACGAAGTGTACAAGCGCATCTGCCGCGACCCCGAGGTCAAGATCATGCTGGTCGAGGGCAACTGTGAAGCCTGCCACTGCTGCGACGGATTTCACCCCGACTCCGCGCGCTGTGTTCACGCCTGCGGACTGATCCGCGACTACATGAAAGACCTCGACGTGATGCAAAAACTCGGCGTCATGCCGGGTACCACGATGAACGCGCGCAAATTGCTGATGCTCATCTACGAGCGTGTCACGTCCACCACCGATATCTGCGGCTTCGGCACCGGCGAGGCCAACGCGAACGAGTGGATAGTGTGCGGCGGGCCGGACGGCAATGCCGGCTACCTCAAGGCGCGTGAGACAGTGAGATTCTGAGAATCAGAGTTCCCGTATGCGGGAATCGCAACGTTCTGTGCTACTTGCCCTTCACCAGTGGACGGTCGATCATCGTTTCGTAGAGATCGATGTAGGCCTGAGCGGTGACGGAATGGTTGAAGCAGGCTTTGGCTTCGGTCATGACTCGCTGAATCACGGGCGTCCGCAATGCTTTCGGACGGGAGTGGAAGGCCATGGCCTGGTCGATGGCCCAGCGCAAGCCGTCGCCGTCGTAGACACCGAAGACGAACCCGTTTCCCGTCTCGCCATCCTGGCTGAGATGCGTCACTGTGTCGTGGATACCCCCAGTGTCGTGCACGATGGGCAGCGTTCCGTAGATGGGACTAATCATCTGCGGCAATCCACAGGGCTCGAAACGCGAAGGCATGAGCATGAAGTCCGCCGCGGCGAAGCCCAGATGGGAAAGCGACTCGTCGAAGTCCACGACGCCGATACGCGACTGCAATCCGTGATGCTCCACGATTTCGAGAAAGTGCCGTTGGTAGTCTCCATTGGCGATCACGGCGATCTGCAGCTTCTGATCCCAATAGCTATTGATGAGGTCGTAGAGAATTTCCGTCAGGAGCTGGCATCCCTTCTGCACGGGATCAAGGCGCGAGGGCCAGAGGAGTAGGGGTGCGTCCGGATCGACCGCCATGGCAAGTCGCTCCTGCAAGACAGCCTTGTTGGCGCGTTTGCCATCGACGACTGTCTCGGCGTTGTAGCGCGCGGCCAGCGCGTCATCGGTTGCAGGGTCGAACTCTGCATCGGGGGCGTTGAGAATCCCCTTGGCGCAACCGGCTTTCTGTTTGAACGCGACTTCGCGCCGAACTTGCTCTGGAACAAAGTCATGCACTCCGTCAACGATTTCCTGGAGAAAGGTGGGACTGACGGTGTTGATGAAATGGCTTGCGAAAATTCCGCTTGTAAGCATGTCGATGGGGACCGTCGAGCGGGTGCTCTCGTAGGACTCCGGCACGGTTCCGTAGTAGAGATTGGTCCAGAAATCGGCTGCGTCGATACCCATGTCCTCAATCTGCTCCAGAGTCATCTCCTGGGTGTGGATGTTGTGGAGCGTGAAGAGGGAGGGGATGTTGAACCAGCGGGCAGAGGCGGGGATGAGGCCAGTCATCCAGTCGTTGCAGTGGATGAGGTCAGGCTGCACGCGCGGAAGAATGTTGTTGATGACTTCCCGCTGGAAGGCGAGGCTGATCTTGTGGCTGTCTTTCACATAGCTGCTGTAAACACGGCTGCGGTAGTGGAAGACACGGTCCTCGGCGAGGTGAATGCGTTCCGCATTCAAGGTGCTCCGGTAGGTGTCGAGTTCTTCCTGGGTGAGATCGTGCATGTCCATGTGGAACATGCGCCGGTAGTTGGGCAGCGCCACGTGCACGTCCGCTCCCAAGCGGTACAGCGCGGCCACAAGCGAGGCCGACACGTCCGCAAGGCCACCCGCCTTCGCCCGCATGCGGTTCGAGAGATTCCCCATGCCCTTGGGCAGATAGGTGATCTCGGGCGTGACGATGAGGATGCGCGGATTTCTTTTCTCTCCAGCTGTCAACATGTGTCTCCCTACTTAGTGTCTGCCCGAAAACTCAGCTTTTCCGGGCAGGCACTACTCAACCTCGATGACATTGTTGAGCCCGCCATGACCATCCGGTATGATGCAGGCGTTCTCCATGTCGTTGACCCAGATCCCATCCACGATGAACTTGTACTGGTGTTTCCCGGGAGCGAGCATGCATATGGCAGTATACACGCCGTCGCCCTTCTTGTCTTTCATCTTCTTCTTGGCTGGATTCCAGTCGTTGAAACTTCCAGAGACATGGATGTCGTGGCCGGGTTCGCCCGCAAGGGCAAAGACGACTCTCCTCTTTCCTGCTCGGCTGCTTTTCTTGACCATGGTCAGTGTCTCCTTATCTTTTTCCCCGCCGTCTTGCTTCTTGCACGGCGTCATGGGCTTGTATACAACTGCGATCCAGTCATGGTCGCAACATCTTGATACTGTGGACAATAATGGATCTGGCTGCAAAAGCCAAATATAGCATGTATCATGTTAGAAACGTCCAAACTCGGTAGAGTTCCGTAACTCCCCAGGCTTGCGCTCCACACCCTCTCTGGCTGTGCGGCGCATTTCCATCGATAATTTCGGGCACATGTCCCTGGCATCCCGAGTTCATCAAATCGACACCGCTCGCGAGAATGGCCTTGGCCGTCCGGCCCGCCTGGGCTCCATGGCAGAGATGGAGCGCTTCGCAATAGGAGGGAAAGAGCCAGGTCCAGGCCGTTCCATTGTGATAGGCGGGCTTGCGGGAGGTGTCCTCGTCTCCCTTGTACGCGCCGGTGTAGGGAAAATGCGGGTCGTTGAGAGGAACTCCATCCCGGACGACGGGTTGGGGAAATTGCACGGACCGGTCGGCCAGGCTGCGGATGGCACCCGGGACGAGGAGTGATTGGCACGCCTCCAGAATCCCGTTTCGGACCTCCGGAGCAAGAGGGAGGCCCAGGGTGATGGCAAGCAGTTGGTTGGGGCGGCAGGCATCGTCGGCCGCAGCGTCGGCCGCAGACACGCTGTCGTTGTCGGCATGCAAGCAGTCGCTTAGACCGGCGCCCGTGTTCAACGGGTAGAGCGCGGCCACGGAGGCGGCCACCCGGTCGGCCAATTCCCGCCAGCGAGGAGCATCGTCGATTTCCGCGAGGAGACGCAGAGCGGACCACCAGAGCGCCTGAATCTCCACTGGGTATCCCTGACGGGGTGTGCCGGCCGGGTGGTTGGTGTCCATCCAGGTGAAATGCGCAGGGCTGTAGACAAGCGCCGAGCGCATATCGACGCGGATGCCGTTGGGCGTGCCGCCAAGATAGCCGTCCGCGATGGAGAGGAGGACGGCTTTCAGCGTGCGTCCACCACAGTCCATGTCGAGACAATCCTGTGTTCCATCGGCGTGTATGAGATCGCTGACGGCGACAAAGAGCCAAAGCGGTGCATCGGAGGTCTCGCGGTTCGAGTTGTCTTCGCCACGAATCATGTTCGGGATCGTTCCCGCGCTTTCGAAACGCGCGAACTGCCGGATGATTTCCCGGCTCTGCTCGATGTAGCCCGCCGCGATCATACCGCGAAGACAGATCAGCGTGTCGCGCCCCCAATCCAGGAACCAGGGATACCCGGCAATGACCGTGAGCGAGTCGTCCCGCTTGACGATGAAGTCCCCCATGGCCATCCGCATGGCGGCTTCCGGACTCGTCGGCACATCCGTTGAGCGCTTCGGGAACTTGGGAAGATCTCCAATCGATGCGTCGAGTCGAAGTGTCTCTCCACAGATCATCGACGCCTGTAGATAGGCAGGACTGAAGAGGTCGCTGGCACCGTTGAGGCCACGTGTCTGCTCGAAGGGATGGCGTACGTCCAGAGACCATTCGGGCTCAGCGACAAACTGTCCATCCGAAGCCTCGAGGACAAGGGACGCGTCTCCGTCGGGATGAAATTCCAGACGGGTGCCGTCGATGCGCACGCTGTGCTCGAAGTGCCTGCTGCGTTCGCTGTGGGCGTTGGTGATGTGATGGCAACTGCGATGCTCCAAATCGGGACGGATGACGATGCGCACGGCCTCGTCCTTGTCGAGTGCCCTGCCCTGCCCCACTTCGTCCGGGCATTTTCGCTCGAAAATCAATCGCACGGCATTGCCTTCGGACGCCATTTTCAGTTCGATATCCAGGCCAATGACCCGGCCCATGCCAACGGGGACGACGAACTCCCACCGCATGCCTCTCTCGAGCCGGACAAACGCCGTCTGGCAATCGGCATCGAGCTTGGTGGAGTAGTCCCGGCAGATGACCCAGACACGGCAACGCGTGAACAAGACCGTGCGGTCCACAGGGAAAGAGGAATTGAGATTGGCTGCCAAAAGCGCGTCGTACTGGCTGTGGATACGGCTCCAGGCACTGCGGGCCTGCGTCATGCCCCCAAGTTCATTGACTGCCAGGGCATAGGTGTTTCGCTTGCGCATCTGCGCACCTGCGATGCGACCTTCCACGCACGCCTGATCCGCGTCGGCCAGCAACCGGACACGCGCCTCGACACGCCGTGCACCCTCCCCTTCGAAAACCGTGAGGCGCAGCAGAATATCCTGCGATCTCTCTGGCGTGGAGAAGGGCTTGAACACGGCGAAAAAACGCCCGTCGGCCTGGGGCAGGCTGTAGTGCCGTCCGAGAACGTTTCCCTCGCTGGAGAACTCGGCCAGGAAAGCGTGCTCGGATTCCAGGAGCAGAAGGTGTCCCGGGGAAACCATGGCGACCCGGCGTTCATCGTGCCCAAGCGTCCAGACAGTCAACGGACAGCGCCCGGGCATGTCGTGGACATCCCGGCAGAGCGCGCGGGGATTCTGTCGCAGTCGTTCCGCCAGTTCGTCGATGTCGAGAGCGCCAAGATCGCCAAGTCCGTGCTTCGTCTCCCATATGTCCAGAGCGGTCACGCGAAGCCTCTGTCTTCTGGCACGCTTCGGCAGTTGGGTGAGGCTGACTGTGGCGAGGGCGACCTTGTCCATGAAAGTGTCGTCCGGACAGAGACACCGCACCGCGCCAGGCGGCAAATCCAGCACGTATTGTTCTTTCCCCAGGGCGGGTTCCACCATTTCGTCGTTAAGCAGATCGTGGAACCGACCGTCATCCTCCGTAGCGTGGATGGCAGTGGCCCAGACTGCGGAGCGCGCCCGCTCGGTATTGGTGTTGATCAGCACCAGCACGCATTCGCCATCCACTCCCACGCGCTTGACGGCCAACGTCTCGTCACCAACTGGGGGAAGCACCTCGAAGGTGGCTCCAGCGAAGAAGGCGGGGTGGACCTCGAGGATGGCGTTCAGCCTGCGAATATGGTTGGTAATGTTCCGCGGCACCCCCCAGTTGATGGGCGTGGCATCGTGAATGTCGATCTTCCGGGTTGCGAGCCATTCAACCCCGTTGGTGATGCCGAAGGCGCCACTCGGAGCAAGCAGTGCGCACAGTGCCGTGCGCATCCGAGAGTATGTCTCCCCCTGTGCCGCCAACCGGTCGTTGTCGTGCGTCTCCGCGAAGTTCACGAGCGTGCCCTGTTCCCTGGAGAGGCGCAGCGCATTGGGCAGATAGCTCCGGATTTGGTCAACCGTGTATTCCTGGAACAGTTCGGAATACGCCCAGTCCAGTCCGGATTCCCCCAGCAACGTGTCCGTGAGCTTCGGATCGCCACCCAGGCCCTCCAGCAGAAACACCGTGTTCGGGAATTCCTCCCGAACCTTCGCCACGATATAGGTCCAGGCCTTGGCGGGCACCATGTAGCCCGCATCGCACCGGAAACCGTCGATTCCCAGGCGGCACCAATGGCGAAACACCTCGGCCATGTAGAGATGCAGAGCAGGCTGGCCATAGTCGAGTTCGACCAGATCCTCCCAGACCGTGCCCCAGGCGCCCGGGGAGGCGAAGGTTCCATCGGTGTTGTGCGAGAACCACTCGGGGTGCTGCTCCTGCAGCGCGGAGGCCCAGCCTGTGTGATTGGCCGGCAGGTCGAGAAAGACGCGCGCCTCACGAGAATGCACCGCGTCGATCAATTCCTGAAACTGTTTCATGGGCGTGGCGGATTTGTCGAACTCGGCCAGTCCCGGATCCACATCGAGAAAATCGGTGGCGGCGAAGGGGCTTCCGTACCGCCCCATGCGGGCGAAGGTGGTGGGCACGGGATGGACGGGGAGCAATTGGAGGATTCGAAAACGCATCTTCCCCAGGATGAAATCAAGCCGTCGAATCAGATCGCGGAAGGTTCCCGATGGCGGAATGACCGTGTAGCCCTCCCGATCCAGTGTCGCAACCTCGGCGCCAAGCTCGGGAATGGTGCTCTGGGTCGTGCGAAACTGCCTTGGAAATGCGGTGTAGATGGTGTTGGCACAGCATGTTCTGGCGGCCTCTACCTTGATATGAATATTTTCTCCCTTGAGCCAAACCGGTTCGCCTTCCTCCGGCAGGAAGAATGGCTTAGCCTTGAACAGACCGGTCTCCAGGAGTGGAATGCGGAGGACGTAGCGACCGTCGCCAAGGGAGCGCATGGGCACATCGTGCCAATCTCTGGCGAGTATGGGCGCCTGCTTCTCCGTGTGGGCGATCGTGTCCTGCCGGGCGATGCACGCGCGGCCCAAGTTGGTTCGCACATAGGCCGCCCCAACGGCGGCGCCATCGAGCATCAGTTCGACGGTGAAAGTGTCGCCACGGTGCTTCACAAACCGTGTTCCCTGTTCAGGGATCTGCTTCATCAATAGTCTCTCCGCATGTACTGTCCCAATACCCTCAAGCGGGGGGTGTCAACGATTGTGGTAACATAGCCTGCGCCACCTCTCGTTCGCCTGAAAACGCAGATTTATTGCAGACTTTCAATGCACGGCATTCCATTTTTCCGTCCCGGCTTGTACATTCTGCCTATCCAGCCAAGAAAGAGTGCACGGCTTCCGCACCGGCGCCACGTCGATCGACCCAAGGATTTGGAGGTACATGACCATGGAAATGAAATGCATCCGTAAATACCGGACACACATCCGCCTGGGCACGCTTTCTGCCAGTGTCTTCTCCACACTGTTCCGAGGGGTCTCAGCTATGCTGTTCGTCTACCTCTGCTCCGCGCCGCACTGCGTCCTGGCTGCGGGCGCGGCCGACGAGGGCACGCTGCGGGTTGTCAAGTATGGGGAGCATGTGTTCGTGCGCAGTGCGTTCTCGCCACAGCATGATCTCGTGGTGCGCGTGGCCAAGGGAACCAATCGCCAGATCAACTTCGTCAGCACCTTGCTCGTCAACGCATCCGCTGGCATGAGCATGCAGGAACTCACTGTCGGCACGACGATTCACGGCAATGGCGACGACTCCACGCCCTGGAACATCAACAGCACCTACATCGGCGCCAACCATGGCTGCTCCGACGCGCGAGTTGTGACGATACCCGAGCACGGCTTGACCACAGCCGATCTCGGCACACTATGGACGGACGAGGCCGGCGCGCAGTTCTGCCTACTCAAAATCGCCGACAAAGACCGCGGCTGGTTTCTCCCTCCCAGCACGAGCCAAAACGCCATCTGGCACTTCAACCGCAAGTACACGGGCTCGACGCTCAAGAACCAGGCCGGCCGCACGCTTACTCACACCAAGATCAGCATGGTGCAACTGACACCCGCCTGCCGCATCAAGACCCAACAGTACCTGATCGATGGCAAAACACCGTTGGTCGAGGGCGAGCCGAGCGCGTGCGATTTCTTCGATATCGTCGAGGAATACGACATCATCAATCCCGCGTCAATCGTGCAGGACATGATCGACCACCCCGGAGAGCAACGCTCCTTCACCGCAGCGCACCTCGCCGGCGTAATCCGCAACCACATCACCTATCGTTTCCACCCCAACGGCGCCCATGTCATCCATACCAAGTCCACCGCCCTGCAGGAGTTCCGGATCGGCTACATGGGCTTTATCCAGTCGGGCAAGCTCTATACGGGAAAATTCGACACACACGAGTACTACATCCCCAAGACATTGCCCTTCACGCAAGACGACACAGCCTACGATTTCCGAGCCATTCAGGACTACAGAGCTCGCCCGAAGTCGCCCCTGCGGTTCAGAACCGCAAGCAAGAATATCGAGTTCCCCGAAAACCTGCCCGAGCGATTCTTTCAGTTTCTTGGACGCAAGGATGGCGACAAGACGGTGCGCGAAGTGGGCTACGGGCTTGGGTATTCGCTCATCAATGGGATGACCAAACCCGCCATCCGCGCAGGTGGCGCAGGCAGCTCGCTCATGCTCTACTCCTCGGCCAAGACCTATCCCACCGCGATCGACTCCAAGGCGGCGCGCACAATCCCGGCTGGCACGAAGTTCGATTGCATCGCGTATCGCCAGTACTTCCACCCCGCTGCCCAGCCCAATGCAACCTGCTTCCTCTGGCACAAGGAAGGCACCGACACCGTGGTCTATGCCGACTACCACAAGGCAGTGGATCGCGATGTGTTGAAGCTTCCCGCAGAACTCGTTGGCAAGAAAATCACCATCGTCGAGAAAACGCCATCTCTCACCCTACACACACACGAATCCGTGCCCGAAAATGGCATGATTGTGTCTGTGAGCAACGACTATGGCTACATGGTGATCAGGGTCCACTGATCGACGGGATGAGGGGAGAGCGGCCCGCGAGCCATGCCCTGCGAACTCCGCAAAGCAGAGGCAATGAACCATGGAGGACGGAAAACTCGCGCCCGTTCGCAGGACTCACTCAAGACGCAGAGGCGCGGAGGAGGACAGGCGGAAGAAAGAGAACCACGAATGAACACGAATGAACACAAATGGGAACCAAGGACACACAGGCAGCATCTGCGAACTGCCAAAACAATGTCCCTGGGAGGGCGAAGCTCCCGCTGAGCCGCATCTGCGAACTGCCAAAACAATGTCCCTGGGAGGGCGAAGCTCCCGCTGAGCCGCGTCTGCGAACTGAAACAGCCTCGTCACCTAAATCTGTGGGTGAATCCGAGGCAAATTAGCCTCGACAGCTTCTG
>JAGLDW010000275.1 GCA_023145395.1 Lentisphaeria bacterium
GCAGTAGACATCGATGCCGTTCTTGCCGAAGGACTGGGCAAAGCAGCCGCTGTAGACCGTGCCGATGACGCCACTCTCGAACTGGAGATTGACGGCGGACGCGTCTTCGGTGTCGTAGTCAGGGACGTCCTCCATGATGCCGCGTCGGCCAAACGCCTGGACCGCGACGACTTCGCCGAAGAGATAGCGCGTCATGTCAAAGGTGTGGATCGTTTGCTCGACGGCTTGTCCGCCTGAGGTCGAGCGATTGCGCCACCACCAGACACCGGGCATGCCGCCAACCCAGTAGCCATTGAAGAAACCGACTTCCTTGCTGGCGAGCCAGGCTTTCATCTTCGGGGCGAAATCCAGATAGCGATCCTGGAAGCCAGCGGCGTTGATGAGCCCCTTGGCATTGATGCCGGCCAGCACCTTGTTCGCGTAGTCCATGCTCAGAGCGACGGGCTTTTCGACGAAGAGATGACAGCCTTTCTCGATGGCGGCCAGTTCCATGCCGCCATCCTCGCGCTCGTGTGCGCACGGCTCCACACAGACGTAGAGAGCGTCGAATTGCTCCTTCTCGAACATGTCCTTCCAAGACATATAGGGCGTCGCGTCGAAGCGTTCCGCCGCAGCTTGCACCCTCTCCTCGACAAGGTCGCAGACGGCGACGATCCGGGCTTCCGGAATCTTGTTGTCGGCGAAGTGTCCAAAGTGGAAGTTTCCGATGCCACCGCATCCGACAAAAGCGATTCTGACTTGATCTGCCATCTCAATGTCTCCGTGATGTCTGTTTCTGGATTCCTGCCGCCGTTTGTTCAGAGCCTGGACACGGAACTGTGTACCTTCCGCATGATCTCGTCCAGTCTCGCCGCGCATTTTTCCTATATGGCAATCTTCACGACGATCTTGATCGATTTCCCCTCGCCAGCCAGTGGGGCATGGGCGTCTTCCGGGAAGAAAATGGCAAAGTGCTTCTCGGGGAGATCGATCCAGGCGGTGGAGGCGTCTCCGAAGAGTTCCACGTCTTTTTCCTCGTCGTAGCCGTCCGCTGGCGTGCAGTCTGCCAGCGCGCACCAGCCAATCACCTCGCGTCCGCTTACGGTGAATTGGACGTCGATGTATTTGCGGTGTGTGTCCAGTTTCGCGCCATCGCGCCCACGCCCGTCGCAGTGCTGCACCATGGCGTACACTTGATCCCCATCGATCTCGTAGCGCCCTTCTTCAGGCATGCTCTCAAGTGCTTTTGCGATGAAGTCGAAGGCCTTCGCGAAGCCTGGTTTGCAGGAGCAGTAGTGGGCGGCGTTGTCGAGTTTGTCCAGGATCATGTTGGAAGTCTCCCCGGGTGTTGTTGCGATGTCAGAGGGCCTCTCGGAATCCAAAGCGGTCCTTGTTCGTTCTCCGTCGCGTTCGTCCTATCATAGGCGCCGAGGGACGGTCTTTCAACATGTGGGGATGGCATTTGCGCATCCGTTTGCGCCCGGGTGGCACGGGCAGTGGCTTGATGCGGGAGTCCACTTGCCACGGCGTTTGGCCGCATTGATTTCCAGCAGAGACGGCACCATGTTGCGAACTCGGATCAGGGTAGATGACTCTTAATGAATTTGGCTAGCGAAAGACTTCAGATGGACCTCCAAATTGCTGTGATTGGGATGGGTATTTTTGGACGCGAGGTGGCTCTGTCGCTGGCCCGACGCGGCTTCGGTGTGATGGTTGTGGATCATGATTCCGACGAGATCGAGCCTGTCAAGGACCATGTGGCGCAGGCGGTGATCCTGGACACCACCGACGAACGTGCGTTGTTGGATGCCAAGATCGACGAAATGGGCGTGGTTGTCGTCGCCATCGGCAATCAGCATGTGGAAAACAGCATCATGACCACTGCGTTGGTCAGACAGATCGGAGTGCCCCGCATCATAGCGCGTGCAACGAGTGATCTTCATGCCCGAATCCTTCGTCAGGTGGGTGCCACGGAGGTGGTGAATCCGGAGCAGGATCTGGGGCGTCGCATTGCTTCGCAGATCGCTCGGCCCGGCTTGCGCGAGGTGCTCCAGCTCGCCGGGAACGTGTGCGTCGCCGAGGTGCCTGTACCCGCGAGTTTTGTCGGCAAGACGATTATGGAGATCGATGTCAGGAAGAAATATGGCGTAAACGTCGTGGGCGTGCAGCGCCTGTCGGACAAGAGGGGTTCCCGGGCGTCCTCAGAAAAGGAGCCGGAGGATGGAGAAAGCCTCCTCAAACCGAATCGCCAGATCATCCTGGATGTGTCCGCCTCCTGCGGGCACTTCAGAGACGACGATATCCTGATTGTCGCAGGACAGACTCAGGACGTTGATCGTCTGAGCGGATTGGGCTAGGGGCAATGAAACGACTGCTGCGCATATTTCTCATTCCAGTGTGCGTTCTCGCCGCTATTGCGCTGTCCGGCTGTGCTGCGGACAAGGTTGCGCTACCCATGTTCACCGCAGCTTTCGAAGCGGGGGACTATTCGGGTGCGCTCGCCACGGCCAGAAGGAGAGCAAAGCCGGCGTCGGCGCCTCAGAAGGCATTGCTGTGGAGACTGCAGGCGGGAGCGGTGGAGCGGGTCGTTGGGCATCCGGCGGAGAGCAACGCCATTTTTGATCGCTGCGAGGATGCGTTCAAGTTCTTCGATCTGGAGAACACGGTCAAGTCAGGGGGCAAGACTGTGGGCGCGGTTCTTGTGAACGACTCCATCCGTCCGTACTCGGGGGAGGAATACGACCGGATCCTGGTCAACACATACAAGGCGCTGAATTTTTCCTCGCTTGGAGACTGGGACAATGCGCGAGTGGAGTTCAACCGGGCCTTGCAGCGACAGGTTCAAGCCAAAGAACGGTTCGCGAAGGAGATTCAGAAGACGCAGGGGCAGCTTGCGGGAAGCGATATGGCCGCAGGTATTGGGGAGAATGTGGAGAGCAAGGAACTGAAAGCCCGGATCGATTCCGTGTACGGAAATCTGAACCCATTTCAAGCGTACCCGGACTTTGTGAATCCCTTCACCACCTACATGGCCGGTCTGTTTTTTCTGTTGCGCGACGATCTTCCCAAGGCGGTGGACATCCTGAAGGAAGCTCATGGGATGGTGCCCGAGAACGAGGTGGTGATGCAGGATTTCGCCTCCGCTGTGGAGGGTCGCATGCCAAAGGGGAATGTGTGGGTTGTCTTTGAGAATGGCGGTGCGCCAATCCGTCGGGAAATGCGTGTCGATCTGCCTCTGATCCTTGTCACTCAGCACGTGATGTACACGGGCATCGCCTTGCCGGTGCTGGAGTTGCGCGCCCCTGCCTATCCGTACCTGGAGGTGGTTTCGGGAACGGAGGCGGCTCGCACCACGATTGTGGCAGACATGGACCGCGTGGTCCAGGCAGAGTTCAAGAAGGATTTTCCGGGGATTCTGACCCGGGCGATCTCTTCGGCGCTGGTCAAGGCTTCCGCGCAGTACGTGGCGGAAGAGCAATTTGGTTTTCTCGGTGGGTTTATCGTCGCGTTGTATTCTGCCGCCTCGACGGCGGCGGACATTCGTACGTGGACGGCGCTGCCAAAGAACTTTCAGGTGGCGCGCGTGTCGATTCCTGCAGAAGGTGCTAGATTGGAAGTTCGACCTCCCGGTGGTGCTAGCCTGGAGATCGATTTGCCTTCCTGCACGAATGCGCTCGTCTGTGTCAGAGTGTCGAGAGCGGGTGTCCCCGCTTCGGTTCAAGTCATTGTATTTCCATAGGAGTAGCCCCATGAAACCAAAGCATTTCCTGCTACCGTCTCTTCTCGTTCTCGTGGGTCTGGTCTGTTCGTGCCAAAGCGTGCCGCACGATCCTCGCGTACGCCTGGAGCCCGGCCTGCGTGGGACCGTTTCCGTCACCAATGTCATCACCATGACCAACGACGCCGATTTTGCGCGGATTCAGGTCACTCTCTACAACCGGACTTCGCAGATTCGGCATGTGGAGGCGCGCGTCTCCTGGCTTGATTTCCAGGGCATGGCACAGGATTCTTTGACGGAGAACTGGCAGTTCATCTCGCTGGGCAGCTACGGCGAGGCGAGGTTTCAGTCCACCGCGCCGAATTCGAAAACCAAGGATTTCAGAGTCTACATTCAGAGAAAGAGGACCAACTAGCCATGAAATATCGCATTCTGTCTCTCGCCTTGCTTTCCGCTGCGTCTCTCGTGCTGGTTGGTTGTGCGGCACAACCACAGAACATTGACCTGCAGAATGACCAGGGCCATGCTGTAATGGGGTTGGACTACCGTGATTTCAACAACGCGGCCAATCAGCTTGTGCAGTCGCTGCTGGCTTCCGGAGCGCTCAAGAAAGACGGGGGCGGTCGTTATGTGATGACCACCGCGAAAATCGTGAACGACACCATGCAGCGCATCGACACGGACCAGCTCATGGCCAAGATCGAAGAGGGCATGATGAACTCCGGGCAAGTCGTGATGACTTCCGCAATTGGAGGAAAGGGAGCCACGGACAAGATGGTGTATCAAGTGCGGGAACTTCGTGACAACGACGAGTTCAAGCAAAACACAATCGCCAAGAAAGGGCAGTTGATCGCACCTGAACTCAGCATCTCGGGCAAAATCATCCAACGCGATATTCGCTACGAGAGGAGCAAGACCCAGGTCGAATACTACTTCCAGCTCAGAGTCACGCATATGACGAACGGTCTGCGCGTCTGGCAGAAAGAGACCATCATCGGCAAGCGGGGCTCCCGCAGATCCGTCTCCTGGTAGACGTCAGGCAGGTCCTTGACTACTTGCAGCAACCGCTGGAACAACAGCAGCCACCAAGCTCGCCGGCGGCCCAGAGGATGCCACGCTCCATGATCGTCTTGAGTTCGGGCACGGCGAAGTCTCCGGCAACATGTCCAAGGGAACTGTAGAAGACCCGCCCTTTGCCGTAGGTGCGCTTCCACGCCACGGGCATGACGCAACCCGCGATCCAGGGTGTGTCTCCAAACTCTCCCGTGAATGTGGTGGTGGCGAGCACTTCATTGCAGGGATCGACGTGCATGTAGTACTGCTCGGACTTCACGGCAAAGTCAGAGAGCCCTGCTGTGATCGGATCGTCGGGGTCGATGATGTTGACTTCATACTCGATAATGCCGCCGGGATGGGCCACCCACTGGCCACCAACCATGAACTGGTAGCCTGTGTTCTGGCGAAATGAGTCGCCCATGCCGCCATGCCAGCCCGCGATGTTGACGCCCCATCGGATCGCTGCGTCCAAGCCATTCCACTGCTCTTTGCTGATCTCCCCCATAGTCCAGCAGGGGACTACCACGGCCAGCGATTTCATGAACCCCTCGTCTGTGTAGGGATCCATGTCCTCGGAGACGGTCACGTCGAAGCCACTCTCCTTGAGGAAGGAGATGAAAACGTCTGTGCATTCGAAGGGCTCGTGCCCATTCCAGCCCCCTCGCACCACCAATGCCTTCTTCATATCTGCATCCTCGTCGTTTTCGCATCCCCGGAGCCGCTTCATCGCACTGCACGCCGGGCGAGATCCTGCGATCCCGCCCGGCGTTGGTTGTCTTCCAGCCGATGCTGGCAAATTGACTTGCGCTAGTTGCGTCCGATGGCGTTGAGATCCTCAAAGGCCTTGACGACGCGTGCGACCACGCTTTCCTCGGCCTTGCGCAGCCAGGTGCGTGGATCGTACTTCTTCTTGTTGGGTTTGTCGTCGCCTTCGGGATTGCCGATCTGGCCCTGGAGATACCCTTCGAACTCCTTGTAGAACTCGAGCACTCCTTCCCAGAAAGCCCACTGCGTGTCCGTGTCGATATTCATCTTGATGGCGCCGTAGCCGATGGCTTCGCGGATTTCCTCGAGAGACGATCCAGATCCGCCGTGGAAGACGAAATCGACGGGCTTTGGACCCGTGTTGTGCTTCTTCTGGATGTAGTCCTGGCTGTTGCCGAGAATCGGGGGACGAAGCACGACGTTGCCGGGCTTGTAGACGCCATGGACGTTGCCGAAGCTGGCGGCGATGGTGAAGCGACTGCTGACTTCGCCGAGCTTCTCGTAGGCGTAGCAGACATGTTCGGGCTGGGTGTAGAGCAGGGAATTGTCGATACCCGTGTTGTCGACGCCGTCTTCCTCGCCACCGGTCACACCAAGCTCGATTTCGATCGTCATGCCGATGGCGTCCATGCGCTTGAGGTACTCGGCGCAGATCTCGATATTCTCCTCGAGAGGTTCTTCGGAGAGGTCGAGCATGTGGCTGCTGAAGAGGGGTTTGCCAGTATGCGCGAAGTGTTTCTCGCCCGCTTCGAGCATGCCGTCGATCCAGGGCAGAAGTTTCTTGGCGGCATGGTCGGTGTGGAGGATGACCGGAACACCGTAGGCCACGGCCATTCTACTCACATGCATGGCGCCGGAAATCGCGCCTTGGACAGCTGCGTCGTCGGCGGGGCAGCCCTTGCCGGCGAAGAAGGCGGCGCCGCCATTCGAGAACTGAATGACCACGGGGCTCTTGACCTTCGCGGCGGCCTCGAGCACTGCGTTGACCGAGTCGGTGCCAATCACATTCACGGCGGGAAGGGCAAAACCCTCTTCCTTCGCGATGGCGAATACCTTGCTTACGTCATCGCCGAAGAGTACGCCGGGCTTGACTACGTCGAGAATCTTGGTTGCCATGTTCATTTTCTCCTTGGGCTTGGCTTGGCGGTCTGGGTCTGTTGCTCGACCTGTCTGCGGCCCTGTTCGAAAGGCGCGGAGGCAGATCGTTTCTTTGACAGCCCGTACTATACGATGTCAACGCCGACTTCGCTCGGGATGACACGGAACTGACATGCGCTCGGCGGGGATGTGGCAGAGCGCGCAACTGTGGGTTAGGGTTGGCACGTGAAGTCCCTTGCATCTTGTGGGGGACAATGTGTGGTACGACACTAGTCTACAAAACCGGACACCTTCGAGGGGATACCGAACATGGCAACTCACAAGATGGTTCTGAGCCTTTGCACGGGTTTTATTCTCGCCTGCGGCATGCTTTCAGCCCAGGAATCCTGGGAGACCCGCCGGGTCAGCTTGGGAACCGAACAGAACCCGTACCGGATCCTTGTGGACAAGGTTCTGATGAAAGGCAACGGCTGGAGCATGACCCCCGGGCATGTGCAGGAGATTCGGGATGCTGGCTTCAATGTGGTCGTCCCTCGCATCGGCGCAGATGAAAACGACCGTGTGACCCGGGTTGCCCGAATGGCCATGGATGCTGGGATGTTCTACATGCCCTGGATCCGCGGAACCCGGGTCGAAAGTGGAGATCCGAAACAACGCGCCACGGATCATATGGGACGCTGCAATGATCTAGCCAGCCCCAATTCGGATGTTCTTTGGGACTACTGGAGGGATCGGATTCTGTTCTATGCGGAGCTATCACGCGATGTGCCGTCGGTCATGGGTGTGTTTCTGGATTTCGAAAACTACGACAAACTGAAGATTGGCGGGGGCATGTGCTACACACTCTCGTACGATGAGCCGATTCTTCTGGCTTTCTGCGAGAAAAAGGGCTTGGACTTGCCCGCGCCCTTGCCGCCCAACCGAGCCGAATGGCTAGAGAAACAGGGCGTGGCAGACGCCTTCAAGGAGTTTCAGGTTGGCGAGTGGCGGAGACGGGCCCGCGAACTGCGCAGCGCAATCGATGAATGCAATCCCCACTTTCAGTTCGTGGTCTATCCCGCCAGCCAGTCCTTGTTCATCCGGGAAGCGATCTGGGGGGAATGGCATACCAAGAAGGCGCCGCTGATCATGGCGGAAGTCGAAACCTACTGGCGGCATGAGTTCGAACTTGGGGCGGCCATGAACAAGCTCAAGGAGATCATGCTCCGTGCACGAACTGCCCTTGATGAGGTCGATCCAACCATTCGCTACATGGCTGGACTTGATCCTGTTGTGCGTGGCGCCAATCCGGAGTTCGAGGGGAAGAGCGCCGTTCTTGGCGCAGAGTTTGGGAATGGCTACTGGGTTTTCTATGAAGGGCCCAAATACGACGGGGATCATCCCGAGCATTTTCGCTGGTTCAAACGAGCGAATGACGCCATTGCCAAACGAGATTTCTCTCTTTGGCGCCAGCCTGCGGAAACCCCAAATCCGATGGTGGAAGCCATTGCGAAGGAGGCCCGCGCTGTAGCTGGCGCCAAGCTCAAACCGTTTCTCACGGCCCCCCTGCCCGAGGGTGCGCTGGAAGCCGTCTTCACACATCGTCCAGGTGCCAAGTATCAGGTCCTCCTCAAAAAGGGCGAACATCTTCGCGGTTCACTGATAGCGATGAGGCACGCGCACATCACCAACGGCAGCGTCGCGGTCGTTGTCACGCCGTCGGGCGGGGTTCTGGGTTCGATCAGCGCGCCCTGTGGCACGGCCGCCGCCATCGACATGGTGGCGCCGGAAGACGGAGTCTATGGAATCGCGGTCACCAGCGGGCGCGCCAAGGGCCGACTGAAGCTGAGCAATCGCTATGTCTGCATCGCCGGTCCCAGAATCTCTCTCGTCGATGCTCAGCCGACTGCGTTTGTGCTTCCCAAAGGCAGCTCCGGAACGATCGATCTATCCGTTCGAACCTATGCGCCGGGGGAGCATGTCCAAGTCACATTCCGGTCGCCGGATGGCGCAGTGGTGTTTGACGGCAACACGCGGAATATGGGTACTGTCACAGTCAGTGGAGACATCTCGAAGCCACGTCGGGCCTGGAAACTGGACTTGATCAAGGCAGTGGAGGATATCTATGTCGATCTGGGAAAGATGTGCGAACCCCGCATGGCAACCCATCCCGGCCGCATGCTCGTGAACGCAGAAGCCGAGTGAACTTCCGTCATTTCTACGGGACGCTGGCCTGCTTCAGCGCGAAAAGGAAAGTAATCGGTGATCCGTGAATCTCTGCCTGAGTTCCGCGTTTACGCGGCAGTGGCAGCGAAGGTTTACCGAGCGGCCTTGTCCACAGCCTGCAAGGGCTGCTTCGAGACCCTCGCTCAAGGCGCGTATGCCCGACTGGCGAGGAATTGAGGAGGAATACGGATGCAACATCGAACCACACGTGTGACGATGCCCTGGCGGAGCTTGTGCGTGGTGGGGTTCCTGACTCCCTGCCTGCTGTTTGGCGGCTGGTTCTGGCAGAAGAAGGCGAAGCAATCGACTCCGGCAAAACCCATCCCGGCGAATCTCACGCCGGAACAAAGAAAGGAGGCCATAAAACTCTTCAGCAGTTTCATCCGCGACATTGACTTCACCGGAGTGGTGTACGGATCCGACGGCAAGCCGCTGGAACATGCCAAGGTGTTCGCCGATATCCGCCAGAGTAGACGCGGAGACTATTGCGAGACCCAATACACCGATGCTAACGGGGGGTTCCATTTTCAATATCGGAACAATATTGGGTTTGAGTTCCAGATAAGCGCGCCAGGCTACTACGGGAAAAAACATCTTCGTCTCAACGAGCACGTCACCGGGCAGACGAAGAGGGGGCATGCGTTCATCGGTGCCAAAGACGTTCGCTATGTGCTCGAGAAGGTGGGGCCCGCCAAACCCATGGTCAAGATGGAGCTGCCCCTCGAGTTTCACACCCGCCGACCGTGGGAAATGTGGCAGGCTGCGCAGGAGAAGGACGGTGAGCCGATCCTGCTCCGACGCCCGGCCTTCCACAAACTGGACATGACTGGCAAGACCCCTGTCGACCTGCCCCACTTCTGTTTCTACGTCCGCGCGGAAACAAAGGACGGACATATACCTGCAAACACCAAGGCCGTGGTTCGGGAGGAGACCGATGGTCCGAGATCTTTTCGTGCCGGACAGCTCCCGAATGCTCTCTATCTTGGCATCACGGGCGAAGGCAACGGCATTCGAATATGGAACGTTCCTCCCGACACGCCCAAGTGCCGGAAACCGCTGCCCTTGCGCTTCCTCAAAGAAGCTCCCAAGGACGGCTACACACCGGAAGTCCTCATCGACCAAACCCATTCCTCTGCCACGTATTTCACCTTCAAGATTGGTCCGTGGTACGGGAAGGGGTGGTTTGTCAACGGATGCCTAAGGAGCACCTCGGAGCTAGACGAAGATGAGCGCGTTAAGTTGAGAGTTGTCATCCTCATCCAGCCCGACCGCACACGCAACATCCGCCACCCCCCCATGAGCGGCTTCTAGCACCACTCCCACTGGTCGCGGCTCTGACGGACATCGCAATGCGGTCAGAGCCGCGCGCAACGCAAGCGGTCTTGGTTCCCGCAATGCGGCGGCTCAGCGGGAGCTTCGCCCTCCCAGGGGACAAATGCGCTGTCCGCCAATCTCATGCCTCATCTCGCTGAGCGGGACGGACTCGCTGAAGGCCCGAGTTACTTCGCAGCCGGCAACGCGATCCCTCAGACGATCCTTGGAGACGTGGAGACTGTAGTTGTGGAAAACGCAGAGCACGCTTGCTCAAGTTTGCTTGATCTTGGCAGGAAAACGGGCTAACGTCCAAACAACATGCGTGTTGGTGCCTTTTCACGAAACCGATGTGCAGCTCAAGGCTTTGGAGGTAAGAAGACGATGTCGATGTTGGACTACGCCGTGGACTGGATCAGGAATAGTTGGGCAGCCCAGGGCATGGGATTCCTGTTCGGAATGGCCGTGGGCATTGCGCTGTTCCTGATGCTGCAGATTTTTCTGTGGTTGCGGACGCGTGCGCGCAACCGCTGTCCCGGGATTCTGGTTCCCTGTAGAAATGGCGATCTCTTCATCGCTTCGACGGCCATGCGCGAGTTTGTCCGACGCATCTGTGGCGAGTTTCCCGAAGCAACCATGAAGTCCATGGTGATGGAGCAAGTTGGCGACGAGTTTGTGCTGAATATCGTGGTGCATGTGGGTCATGGCGCCCGCCTGGTCGCGCTGGGCGACCGATTGGGCGACCGGATCAAGGCCGAAGCGCAGGATAAACTCGGCATCTCAAGCCGGCTGGGAAAAATCCACCTCACTGTCGTTCATCTTTCGACGCGCCTGGGCAAGGCGGAGGCGATGGGTGACGAGGATGCTGAAGACGCTCAGGAAGAAGAGACCGAGTATCTCGCCTAGCGCCCCCACCGTGCCTTGCGCTGGTGGAGCGAAAGATTGGCGCTGACTTGCGAGTTGAGCACTCCCCCACCCGTCCCGTCCCACGACCATGCGTGGGCCGAGACGGGGGGGGGG
>JAGLDW010000276.1 GCA_023145395.1 Lentisphaeria bacterium
GGCGGGACAAGAGCAAATGTCCGCAGTTTGGAGAAGCATAGTGAAACTGGAACGATCGATTCTCGTCGGTTTGCTGACTGCGGGGACGCTGGTGATGGCGCTGCCTGCCAAGGACGAAGCACTGTTGCAGCGTGTACTCCTCACCTCGGTGCGTCCGATGGCTGGGCAAACTGTGCTGGTTCGAGGAAGAAAGGGCGCTGCCCGGATCGTGGCGCCTGAAACGGGCGTCTGGCCCGCATTGGCGCAACGCCTGCAGGGGGAGGTCCGAGACGCCACCGGAGTCGAACTGTCGATCGTCTCCGCAGCCACCATTCCTGACGACCTGTGGCAGACGGGCTCTCTGGTCGTGCTGGGGAATCTACTTGAGAGCAAGCCGTTCGCTCGCCTTTACGGCAATTTCTTTGTCTGTGCCGACGCGGGGTACACGGGAGACGAAGGCTATGAACTGCGAACGGTTCATGAGCCTTTTGGACCTGGGTGCAATGTTGTTGTCTTGGGGGCGCAGGCCGTCGCTGGCGCCGAGGCGGGGATGAACCGCCTGATTGAGATCGTGCGGGAGAATGCGCAGCAGGGGGAGTTGTCGCTGCCGCGTCTGCTCGAACTCCATTTGCAGCGTCAGGGCGCGAGAGAGTCCTTGCGGTCTCCTTTGACGGAAGCGCAGATTGCCACGGGAAAAGCCTTTCATGACCGCGTCTACGCTCGTGTGGGGACCGAAAGGTCGGCTGCACACCGGGTGGTTCGCGACGCCATGCGCTACCATCGCACGGGCGATGAAGGCTACTTATCTCTCTTCCGATACGGCATGGAAAGCCACATGCGCTACTTTGCGGAGAATGAATATATCAACGGCAAGGGGCTGGGACGCTACGACCGCAATTTTCGGGACAGCTGGACCTGGGCGTTCGTGGTCGCCTGGGATCTGCTTGAGGAACATCCCTCGTGGACGGACGACGAACGCCTGCGCATCACCAACCATGTGCTTCGCTGTGTGCTGGAGTGCAATGTCTACCAACACTGGATGGGCAAGGAGAAGGTGGAGCAGTGGCGTACCTTCGACAGTATCACCCACAATCACCATACTTGGCCTGGATTGGCGAATCTCTTTGGGGGCTGGTACTTCAAGCGCCACTATGCCCATCCGTTCGCCGATGATTGGCTGACCATCGCCAAGGGGATGTTCAACGGCTGCAAACACAGCGCCAAGCCCTGGGAGGACAGCGCCGGATACCAGTGGATACCCATGGGGCACATCCTCACCTACACGTATGCATCCGGCGACTCGACCTATATCGACGAAGGACATGCGGCTCTGACCACCAAGACGGCGCTCATGTGCCTGGACAGCCTCGGGCACCAACCCGCCTTTGGCGACCACACATCCTTCACTGGGAATTCCAGGCTGCCAACCATGCTCTCGGCTCTCGGGTACGCCACGCGAGATGGTGCCTGCCGTTGGGCGCTGGACTGGCTTGACGCCAAATGGGGCGGTGAACTGCAGGAGCCGTTCCACACCAACGTCAAACCCAGACGGCCCGACGAGTTGACCGGGGTGGCCGTCTCCTATCTGCCATCTCCGCACTACGCCCTGAACGGCAAGAACTCCCAGTATTTCCCCAAAGCGAACGTGTCCTTCGAGGAATCCTTTGACAAGTTGACGTTGCGGGCCGGCTGGGAGCGCACGGACGACTATCTCCTCCTCGACGGCTACTCCGGAGGCTCGCACGGACACCAGGACTGCAACGCCATCATCGGCTACACCGCCGCCGGCGCACACTGGCTTGTCGATGGAGAGTACATTCGGCAGACACCAAAGTACCACAACATGGTGACGGTTGTGCGGGACGGCGAGGCAATCCGAAACCCGGCCATGGCCAGGCTGGACGATGCCGCGTGGTTTGGCGATGCGGCGATCTGCCGGACCACGATTCCCGACTACAACGGCGTGCGCTGGACGCGGAATCTATTCTGGCGGCCCAATGGCTTTGTGGTGGTGCTTGACGAGTTGACAGCACTAACTGCCGGGGACTATTCGTTGCGCTGCTGCTGGCGCGTCTACGGCAATCCTACGCTTGCGGGCAATCGGCTGACTGCGGAACAGGGCGATGCACACTTTGAGCTGCAGAACCTGAGCGGAGACAATCTGGAACTGACACGCGTGAAAAGGATCGGAAACTATCCGGTGAGTCAACTGTACCAGCGGCGTTCCTGTCATCTTGAGCCTGGGGAAAGTGTGACGTTCGTCAACGTGTTCCGGGGGGCGCCAACGGCGTCAGACCGGATGGATACCGCTCTCTGTGGAGACAAACGTGCGATGGTGAGCCTTCCCGGAAAGCCGGCGGCGGTCATGGGCGTTGGCGACTTTGACGCGGCTGGGATGAAGGTCTCGTGCGCGGCCTGGATGGCAGATGCTTCCGGTGTGCGTGCGGTTGCGGCACAAGAGTGTTCGGTTGCGGGGAAGTCGCTGTGGCGCACGGACGATCCATGCCCGGTCAGGACTTCCGGCACCCGCATTGTGACGGGCCAGCCCGAGACGACTCCGCATGAGGGGCAACGGGCGGTGATGCGGATCGATAGGACACCGAGGGCAAAACCGCTGGATCTGCACGTCCTGACAACACCCGTCGAACCGTCGCCCCCATCCGTGTCCTCCGCTTTGGATGGAGTTCGCCGCTTTTCGCCTCGATGGTCGTTTTCGGCATTCCCCAGAACACCTGTGCCGTTGCCGGTGCAGAGTGTGCAGACCACTCCTGATCCGAAATCCAGATTTCGGCCAAAGGAAAGGTTGTTCGACGGCCATGTCAGCAATTCGAAGGGCTCCTGCATGTTTCCCGCTGGAAAATCAGTTGTCATCGATCTGGATCTGGGCGAGGCGAAAGACGTGACCGAGGTTCGAGTCCGCGCCTGGGAGATGTCGGAGGATTGGCAGACCACGAACCGCAAGGTCTTCACGTCCGTGGATGGGGCGACTTGGAAGCCCGCGGAAGGCACACTCGAGATCATTGGCACACAGCGCTGGGGCGGCAACGTCAACACGATCTATGGACAGTCCATCGACCGAAAGGTTCGCCTGATTCGCTTCACGGCGGACCCCGCCGCGCCGGACCGTAGTGTGTACGTGGCTGAAATCGAGATTGTCGGTTCGGAGGAGGGAGTTCTTCCGGAATTGACGGCACTCGCCTCGGCCCGTTTCGGAAAAGGCGGGCGCACGGCAACGGTGGTTGGGACGGGTGCTGGAAACATTGTGGCGCTCGATGGGGACGGCAAGCAACTTTGGCGGGTGGACGTTGGTGGGCGGGTGACCGTTCTCGCTGCCGCCGATCTGAATGGCGGCGGACGGGATGCCATCCTCTATGGGGGCGACTCTGATCATCTCGGAGTCGTCGATGCGGGCGGCAACAGTCTTGCCAAAGTCCGCATTCCACAATATCGGGGGATTCCCAGTGTGGTGCGGAATATCACGGTGGCCGACCTTGATGGCGATGCTGTCCCGTCGATCGTCGTTGGGGTGAAAAGCTGGCAGTATCTGGCCTACTCGCCTACGCTCGAACTCGAATGGAAACATGTGATCTATGCTCATTCGGCCACGGTGGCGGAGGTCGCCGACCTTGATGGCGATGGCAAATTGGAGACGGTCGGAGGCAATGCCTACTACCGCATGAATATCATCAACAGCGATGGCACCGGGCGTCTGCAAGCAGGACGTTTCGGGCCAGAGCAAACGGCAGTGACTAGTTGCGATCTGACTGGAAATGGCAAGAGGGAGGTCGTGTTCGGCACGGACGGCGGAGATGTGCTCGCATTTGGCCTGACCGGCGCGCTGCTGTGGGAGAGCAATGTCGGCGATCGTGTCACCTCAATGTGTCCTCGCGTCATGGATGGTGTGCCCGTGGTCGTCACGGCCTCGGAGAGCGGTTTTGTGACTGCACTCGACCCGAAAGGCGCGGCTCGCTGGCGGTTGAGCCTTGGTGAACCCGTGCGCCGAATGATTCCCTTCGAGGGTGGCTTTGTCTGTGCCGCCTCCGGTGCTGGCGTGGTGCGTATTTCCTCCAGAGGGCGTGTGCTTGCGGTCGCGCCGACTCCCGCACCTGTCGTGGACGTGGTGAAACTGGAGCACGGCTGCGCCGCAATCCTCACCGATGGCAGTGTCTGTGGAGTTTGGTAGGAGTTTGGGGTTTCTGTACTTGGGTCGGCGCGGAAAGGTTTTTGTCCCGAACTGCGGGACTGCTGTTCATTCTGGTTCCTGACGAGGCGTTGGTCGCAAGCGCGTGAGCTCTGGGTCACGGCCCCACGGGCCGTTCGTCCTCCATGGGACTACGACAACGCATTGGGCGGCGGTCGGGGGCGACACGCCCTCCATGGGACGACG
>JAGLDW010000277.1 GCA_023145395.1 Lentisphaeria bacterium
CTCGGCAAAGGTCTGGTTGTCTTTGTTCACGATGGGCACGCGGAAGTCCGATGCCAATATGCCTCCACGGTCGAAGACGTGTGTGGTGAAGGAACTCGCGTCGCCCCAGCCCACCAGTCCGCTGCGATTCGTCACGATGCGCTCCTGGCCGATAATCGTGCCACTGTGCAGTTCGATCGGAGTGCAGGGGAACATGAAGTGGGTGGGTGCGACGTTGTTGTGAAAGATATGCGAATACCAGACGAACAAGCAGCCATGGTCAAGCGCGGCGTGCATGTTGGCGTAGGAGTCCGCATAGGTCTTCTCGGTCAGGTGATCGCCGAGCGCCACTGGCGAGTGCAGGAGCATGCGGCGGCAGTTGGTCATGGAACCGCTCTCCGTGAAGGCCATGAAGTGTTTGTCGACCATTGTACGCGTGCGTGGAGCGCCATTGATCACGAAGGGGTGGTTTCCGGCCAGGATGCGGTCAACCTGTTTAACCCGGAAAGGCAGGCTGACTAGCGGCACGCTCGCCTTGGTTCTGATAATGGTGTGCGTCTCGGGATCGAGATCCGCCGAGCAGCCATCCTCGCGCCCATAGACATATGGCGTGCGCGAGTAGCTGAACTCGTCCCAGAAGACACCGTCTGCCTTGATGTCGTCCAGGATCGTGGTGAGCACCTTTTCCATGACTCCGCCCCAGTGTCCGGCCTCGAGAGTGGGGATGAAGTAGTGCATGTAGGCGCCCTTGCCACCGTAGTTGATGTGGTTGCCGGCAGAATCCAGGCCTCGATCCGCTTTGTATAACTCGTCATTTTCCCTGGTCGTGTCCAGGAAACAGTGGTAGTAGATGCCAGTCTTGACAGAGCCCCCGGGATAGAATCCTCGGACACGGGTCTGGAAATCGCGGAAAAGCGAGAGGTCGGCATTGAGCCAGTCCGTGGCGCGGGCGTAGCGTCTCCTCTTGTTGCGCACGGTGTTGGACTGCACGACAAAGTTTGTCCCCTTGCCATCGATGAAACCGCGAAACCGCTTGTCCGTCCATTCGTAGACAGGCCAGTGGTGGACCATGAAGGCAAACATCCACTTGAGCTGAAAATTGACCTTGCGCAGGCGGCGCGAGGCGTTGATGAACCTCCAGAAGTCGGGCTTGTCGACCGGCACGATCGCGAACGAGGCCGTGTAGGATGCCCCGGGCTTGAGATAAAGCTCGCGATCGCTGATCTCGATCATCCCCCGCCGCCGTTCGCAACGCTGTCTACTGTGGACGAGGAAGGTGTCGTTGAGGGGGAAAAGCCCCACGCCGAATGTATCCGTGGTGGCAAAAGCGCTTGGGTTGGCGGCGATCGAGCGATCCCCATTTCCAGTGGTCATCTTCAGACCGCCCAGCCAGGCTTCCGCAAAGGCTTCTCCCAGGACGCACATGTGTTCCTGCATGAGAGGCAGATTGGCGCCGCTGACGTTCTGGAATGTGTCCTCCACCTCGATCCACTCATCGTGCTCGATCACGCGGCGCGCCACGGTGAAGCGCCCATTGGAGGCACTTTGCCACTGCCCGTCCGGGGTGGAGTAGCGGCTGCTGATCTTCCGTTGTCTACCATTCACTTCAAACGTGATGTCCGAGGTCGTTTGGCTAACCAGAGTGTAGGTCTTAGGGAAGGTCTTCGCGGGCGTCAGGGTCGGGATTGTTCCGGTCGGAGCCGGCTTGGGTGCACGTTTCGGGGGAGGCTCCTGCTTGATGCGGTATTCGAGCCCGTCGATCTTGACTGTCAAGGGCGTGTCGTCCTGCGCTTGGCAGAGATTGTGGATGACGAGCGTGTTCTTGCCTTCACGGACCAGCCCTGCGATCCCGAATTCGTACTCGCATGGCTTGGAACGATCCAAGGATCCGTAGATCGAGTGATTTGTGAGTGCGCGGTAGTCCGGTGTGTAGTAGACGGTGACCTCGCCGGCAGGCGTGACGAACACATGGTTCGTGCCCCGCATGATCTCGGCGCGCATGGGTCGGTTGCTCAGACGTTTTCCGGACACACGTTTGCCATTGAGATCTAGTGCTAAGGTCTTCCCGCGGAACCCCGCGACCTTCTTGCGCGGCAGCATGGCTTTGAAGAACACGAAGGGTTGCTTGCCTTCGGGGATGGCCTCCGCCTGAAAGGTGAACTCGACGGATTCGCCCGGTGCGATCTCCGCATGTTCGGCGATGCTCATTCCACGTAGTGGCGGAGGCGCCTTCCCATTGCCATCGCCAAACACCATGGGTAGCGTCCGAGATCGGGAATAGACCCACTTGTCCGTGCCCATGGTGATGAGGGTCTGCTGCCGGGCCGGATCACCGTCGGCGTCCGAGATTGCGACTTCGAAGTTCGCGTCGCTGTGCATCGCGATGCGTTTCATTCCCAGGCGCGCAATGGGGATGGTCGCCTCCAGGACATACCCGTTCTTGGTGCGCCTTGCCGCCACCTTGCCCGGTCCTGGATTCTGCCCCTCTGGACGATAGACGTAGATTTCGGGGGGATTCCCAGCCAGGTTTCCCGGACTCACCACAACATGGAACTGCCCCTTGCCGAACATGTGCCGTCGGGGATCGACGCCCGGCATGAAGTCCATCCACAGGTTGAGATGATCGCCCTTCCAAATATCCGATCCCGTGTACGGTTGGCGGAAACTGTCGTCAGTGACTTCCGCCGCAATGGCCAATTGGCCGGGGCGCCAGGCTAGGCGGATCACAGCGCTCAGGTCCGTGTCCCCATCCCACACATCCCGTCCGTAGGTCACCTGTTTCGTTCCCTTGAGAACGATCGTGTTGGGCACACCCACCCAGTCCGCGAGGTCCGCATCCGCCACAATCGCCGGATCCGGTTTGAACGGCAGCACGTAGTAGTCCGCCCCCCAGCAAGACAAGCAGACACAAAGTAGTGGTAGAAGGCGTTGGATGGGCACGTGCATAGCGAGTTTCCATGTTCCGTGATGAAATGACACCCGATCAACAATCTATCCGGTGAGTCCCAGGACTCTCGTCGCCATGAATATCTTGCCCCTTTTCTTTGCGTCAAACACTGCTATATGTTTAGACCTAGTTTCATTCCGCATATGCATCCAAATGTTGCACACCGGGGCACCGTTCGACATGAACACAAACAAATGGCACAAAGCAGCGCTTGTGGCGCTAACAGCAGTGGTGGTGACGAACATGGCTAAGGCTGAGAGCAAGGACCTGGGCAAAGGGTTCAAGGACCACGGTGTTGCGACGCCGATCAGCCACCATCGCGGCACAGTCACCACGGTGGACGGCGAGGGCAAGCCGGTTGTCCTGGCGTGGCTGATGGACCACCGCGGAGGCTACTGCCTGCTGATGCTGGACTTGGCCACGGGCAAGACGGAACAGTTTCCCACGCCCTGGCGCAGGCACGATAGCCCCTTTGCATCCATTCTCTCCAGCGGCAACAAGTTCTACACCCATTGTGGAAATTGGTTCACGGAGTTCGATCCCGTAAAGCGTGCCTTTACCTTTTCGGAAAAGACTGTTCCTCAGATGGCCATGAGCATGACCGAGGATGACAATGGCGTCATCTGGTCGGCCACCTACCCGCAGAGCGGGGTGGCCTCGTACAATCCCCAGACTGGCGAGTTCCGTGACTATGGGCATGTCTACAAGCAGAGTTGGCGTCAGTACCCCCGCACAATCTCGGCGGACGACACTGGCTGGATCTATCTGGGTATCGGCAACACCAAGTCGCAGATCATCATGCTTGACCCCGTGAGCGGCAAGGCCACCCCCGTCATCCCCGAAGAGCAGCGCGGGCACGGACGAGCCGTGACGGAGCGTAGTCAGAATGGCAAGGTGTATGGCTGGTTCGGGAAGAGTCTCTGGTGGGAACTCTACAAAGGCAAAGCCACACCCATCGAGAAGCCGACCTCGCGCAAACCCAAACCCTACATCGCCAGCAGCCAGAACCTGTGCCACAAGAAGGCGCCGACCGGCGATCAACTGGTGTCGTTGGATCTCGTAAATCGCCGAGTCACCATGAAGACCGCAGCCGGTGAGACCCGCATTCTCGAGTTTGACTACCAGAGCGAAGGCGCGCACATCATGGGGATCGCAGCCGCTTCAAACGGCACGGCCTGCGGCGGCACGGCCTTTCCCATGCGCTTGTTCAGCTACAATCCCAAGAAGGACGAGTGGTTCAACCGGCCGGGCTATGGCCAGTTCAACACGGTCGCAGGCACAGATGGGCCCTTCTTTCTGGGCGGCTACGGTGGTGGGTTTCTACTGGAGTGGGACCCCGACAAGGAATGGGTGGACACCAAGAAGGGGAAGCCCGGCTGCAACCCGCTCTTCCTATACGACGCCAAGCCGACCATCAACCGTCCGCATGACCTGCTAGTCTACCCCGATGGACGCCACGTGATCCTGGCGGGGACGCCCGGATACGGCCTCACTGGCGGTGGTCTCCTGATTTGGGACCGCGAGACGAGAAAAGCCGAAATTCTCACCCACACCGATCTTCTCGAGTGGCACTCCACCATGGCGTTGGCGCCCTTGCCCGCCGGCAAGCTGCTGGGGGGAACAACCATCGCCGCCGGCACCGGTGGCCAAGCGGAAGTGAGCGAAGCGCAGCTCTATATCCTCGATCTGGCAACCCGGAAAATCGAATGGCACGCACCTTTGGTTAAGGGCG
>JAGLDW010000278.1 GCA_023145395.1 Lentisphaeria bacterium
ACGTCGGAGTCGCTGTCGAAGTCCTTTGCGAGACCGACTTTGTCGCGAAGACAGAAGCTTTTAAAGCCTTCTGCGACGGCCTGCTGGGCCGTGTGTTTGCCGACTATGACGACGACGGTATTATTTCCGAAAAAGTCACTGAAGCGGAACAGACCACACTCACGGGCCTGATCGGCACAATCGGGGAGAACATGCAGGTCCGGCGCACCGCCCGATGGACCGGAGACAACACCCTCGCAAGCTACATCCACATGAACGGCAACATCGGTGTCATGATCGAGGTCGAGGGTGAGTCCGACGACGAACTGCTCCACAACATCTGCTTGCATATCGCCGCCTTCAATCCCCGCTACATCACGCCCGAAGAGGTCTCCGAGAGCGTGCTTGAGAAGGAGAGGGAGATCGCGGCGGCCCAGGCGGAGGGGAAACCCGAGAACATCATTGACAAGATCGTCATGGGCAAGATCAACAAGTGGTATTCCGAGGTCTGCCTGGCCCGGCAGCCCTGGATTCGTGACGACAAGACGTCTCTGGCAAAAATCGCCCCGAAAATGACCGTGAAACGCTTCATCCGCTGGCAGGTTGGAGAGGAGCTCTAAGCCCCTCCCACAAGACTATGGCGTGTGACAAAGCCCGGTGAGTGAACCGAATGGAAGATGGCCTTGCGTTCCGACGAGTTCTGCTCAAGATGAGCGGCGAGATGATGAGAGGCGACGCCCCCCACGGCATCGCCCCCGAGGCGGTTGTTCGGTGTGCGCTGCGCATCAAGGGAGCGATGGATCTGGGTGTTCAGCTCGCGCTGGTCATTGGCGCGGGCAACATCTTCCGAGGCCAGTCTGCCAGTCGCAAGGGCATGGACCGCAGTTGTGCTGACCAGATGGGCATGCTGGCCACGGTGATGAACGCGCTGGCGATGCGAGACGCCTTGGATTCGCTTGGGGTGAAAGCCGAGATCCAATCTGCCATTCCCATGACCGGCGTGGTGGCGCCCTTCGACTACCACAAGGCGAATGCACTTCTCGAGGAAGGCCGCGTCGTTCTCTTTGCGGGTGGCACGGGCCACCCCTATTTCACCACCGACACGACGGCGGCGCTGCGCGCCTGCGAGGTGGGTGCCGACGCCGTCCTCAAAGGAACCAAAGTCGATGGGGTCTACTCCGCTGATCCCCTGCTTCATCCGGACGCCGTGCGCTATGAACGCCTCACCTTCTCCGAAGCGCTCGCGAAGCGGCTGCAGGTCATGGACGCCACCGCGTTCAGCCTTTGTCAGGACAACGAACTTCCCATCGTGATCTTCAACTTCTCCATGCCGGACATGCTTGCCAACGTGCTGCACGGAGACTTTGGCAAGGCAACCCTGGTGAGTGGAGACGACGGAACAAGCCGCTGAACAAGCACTGTCCTGCGGCGACACGCAGAACAAAGGAAGGAACCTGAGCCATGGCGACCATCGAAACACTGCTGGACAGCATTCAAGAGCAAATGGATGAGGCCTTCGAGGCGATGAAGCGCGATTTCGCGGGTTTTCGCACGGGAAAAGCCTCCCCCGCGCTCGTCGAAGGACTGCAGATCAACTACTACGGCACCACCGTCCGCCTCAAGGACATCGCCAGCATCACCGCTCCCGAGCCGCGACTGCTGGTCATCCAGCCGTGGGACCAGAACGCGATCAAGGAAATCGAGAAGGCGATCCAGACATCCGAGCTGGGAATTGGTCCGGTCAGTGATGGCCGCGTCATCCGTCTACCCATTCCCGAACTCAGCGAGGAACGCCGCAAGGATCTCTCACGCCTGGTGCACAAACGCACTGAGGAAGCGCGCGTTTCCATCCGCAACCTTCGCCGGGACGGGAACGACGATGCGAAAAAGGCCGAGAAGGCGAGCAAAATCACCGAGGACGACCTCAAGGACCTGTTCTCCGACATCCAGGAACTGACGGACGACTACGTCAAGCAGATCGACAAGACCATGGAGGAAAAGGACGCCGAGTTGATGGAAATCTAGCACGGCGCACGAACACCCATGAACGATCCCGCAATGTATCTGAGCACACGGGGCGGAATCGAGCCGGTCTCCTTTCGCGACGCCGTTCTGATGGGCCTTGCCACGGATGGTGGTCTGCTGCTGCCCAGTGCCATTCCGGACGCCACCCCGAAACTCGATGCCTGGCGTCAACTTCCCTACGCGCAACTGGCGGCGGAGGTCATGGCGCTGTTCGTCGGCGACTCCATCCCCCGCACTGCGCTCGACGAACTGACCGCTCGCAGCTACGCGACGTTCCGCGACCCCGAGGTCACACCCACGGTGCAAGTGGGTCCTGTGCACATCCTCGAGCTTTTCCATGGTCCGACACTGGCGTTCAAAGACGTGGCGCTGCAGTTTCTGGGGAATTTGTTCGAGCACATTCTGGAGCAGACCGGCGCCACGCTCAACATCCTCGGCGCCACCAGTGGCGACACGGGCAGCGCCGCCATCGCGGGAGTGCGGGGAAAAGATCGCATCAACGTCTTCATTATGCACCCCCACGGGCGGACCAGCGCCGTCCAGGAGCGGCAGATGACCACCGTGCTCGACGCCAATGTGCACAACATTGCCATCGATGGGACATTCGATGATGGGCAGCGCGTGCTGAAGGAGATCTTCAACGACATCTCCTTCAAGACGGAGTTTCACCTCGGTGCAGTCAATTCGGTGAACTGGGCCCGTATCCTTGCCCAGACGGTCTACTATTTCCACACGGCGTTTCGCGTCTGCGAACGCACCGGCGCGCCAGCGATTCAGGCTTGCGTGCCGACGGGCAACTTCGGGGACGTCTTCGCCGGCTATATCGCCTGCCAGATGGGAGCACCCATCCGACGGCTCATCCTAGCCACCAATGAAAACGACATTCTCGCTCGCTTTTTCAATACCGGAGTCTATCGCCAGGGAGAAGTGCGACCGACGACGAGTCCCGCCATGGATATCCAGATCGCGAGCAACTTCGAACGCTATCTGTACTACCGCACAGGATCCGCCCCGGAACAGGTGCGCACATTGATGAACCAGTTCCAACGGGAGGGCGAGCTGCGCATTGATGGGTGCGAGGAAGGTATCGTCGCGGGCGTTGGGACGCACGAGCAAACGGCGGACATCATTCGCACATACCACAAGCAGCATGGGTATCTGCTCGACCCACACACCGCCGTCGGCGTCACGGTGGCAGAGCGCTTCCTCCTCAATGACATTCCAACCGTCTGCCTGGCCACGGCACACCCAGCAAAGTTTGGACAAACCATCGCCGACATCGTCAAGGAGGACGTGGCTCACCATGCCCTGATCGACGGATTGATGGATCTGCCCACGCGCTGCGAGTTCCTGCCCGCCGAGAAAAGCGCAGTCCAGACGTTCATGCGACAAACTCTCAAGCGCTGTGATTTGGAACCCCGGGTCTGCAAGGCTATTTCATAGCTAATTGCGGAGTTCGCAGGGCACGGCGGTCGGGGACGACACGCCCTCCAGGGGACAGTGCGCTGCGCAGTTCGCAGGGCGCGGGTCGGGGGTGACACGCCCTCCAGGACTTGCGGGGTTCGTCTTTCGGTTTGCTGGTTTTCCTCGGTCAGGCTCATTGGAGGAGCACAGGGGATTCCAGACCGGCTGAAGCGTTGCAAACAAAGCGCGAGAACGGTATGTTTCCGCGTCCCGAAAGACAATGTGTCGAGCACAATGTGAAAGCGAGCACAGGCATGGCGGCAATTTTCGATTGGAAACAAAAAAACGGCCAGCTCACACTGGGTATCGCAACAGACCACGGCGGCGTCGACAAGAAGGCAACTCTGGTCGATCACCTGTGTGGAAAAGATCTTGACATATGGGATTTTGGACCTGAGTCCGTGGATCCCGGCGACGACTACCCCGACTTCGCGGCGCCTATCTGCAAGGCACTCGTGCAGGGCGACATCGACTGCGGCATTCTCATCTGCCGTAGCGGCATCGGCATGAGCATCACCGCGAATCGCGTGCCCGGCGTGCGCGCCGCCCTCGCCGAGACTCCGGAGAAAGCCGCCCTGAGCCGCAGTCACAACTGTGCCAACATCCTCGTCACCGGCGGTGATGGAATGGACATGGACACACTGCTCGCCACCGTCGACAGCTGGCTGGACACACCCTTTAGCAACGAAGAGCGACATGCACGGCGCCTCGTCAAGGTCGAAGCTCTCTGCTACGACGATGTCGCCCCGATTCGCGCCGTCGATCCAGAGATCGCCGAGATCATGGACAATGAGATTGCGCGCGAAGACCGCGGCATCGAACTGATCGCCTCCGAGAATTTCGCCAGCGCCGCGGTGCGTGCTGCCAATGGCTCCGTCATGACCAACAAATACGCGGAGGGATATCCGGGAAAACGCTACTACAACGGCTGCGTCCATGTGGACGAGGCGGAACAGCTGGCCATCGACCGCGCCTGCAAACTGTTCGACGCCGAAACGGCCAACGTCCAAGCCCACTCCGGAAGCCAGGCCAACATGGCTGTCTACTTCGCCCTTCTCGAACCCGGAGACACGGTCCTGGGTATGAGTCTCGACCATGGCGGACACCTCACACATGGGCACAAGGTCAATTTTAGCGGACGGTTCTACGACTTTCGCGGCTACGGCGTGAACCCCGAAACCGAGATGCTCGACTACGACGAGATCGAAGCTATGGCCGAAGAGTGCAAACCGAAAATCCTCTTGGCCGGTGCCAGCGCCTACCCCCGTTTCATCGACTTCGAACGGCTTCGTGCCATTGCCGACAAAGTCGGTTCGTATCTAATGGTCGATATGGCGCACATCGCCGGCTTGGTCGCGGCGGGTGTGCACCCCAGCCCCGTTCCCTATTGCGACGTGGTCACCAGCACCACTCACAAGACATTGCGCGGACCACGCGGCGGACTCATTCTGGCCAAGGAGGAGATCAGCAAGAAGATCAATTCACAAATCTTCCCCGGTATTCAGGGTGGACCTCTCATGCACGTGATCGCGGCCAAGGCCATTTGCCTGAAAGAAGCTATGCAGCCCGAGTTCAAGATCTATCAGCAGCAGGTCGTGACCAATGCAAAATCACTGGCAAGCGCACTCGTCGACAATGGGTTCCGCATCGTCTCCGGCGGCACTGACAACCACTTGATGCTCGTGGACATGAGACCCAAGGGAGTCACGGGAAAGGCCGCGGCCACCGCGCTCGATATCGCCGATATCACGGTCAACAAAAATTTGATTCCTTTCGACCCTGAAAGCCCCTTTGTCACCAGCGGAATCCGGGTTGGCACCCCCGCCATCACAACCCGTGGCATGAAAGAATCCGAAATGACCAGAATCGCGGAGTGGATCGCACGCGTTGTGGAGAATATCGGCGACGAAGAGATCGCCGGACAAGTGGCGGCAGAAGTGCTCGAAATGACACGGGATTTCCCTCTCCCCAAATTCATCTCCTAACAGAATGACAGAGAGATCACAATGAAGAATTTTGCCATGATCGGGGTGCTAGTGCTGGTGATGATCGGGCTGTTTGTCGCCCGTAATGTGCTCATTCGCAGCGCCAGCGACGAGCCTGGTGGCGCAAGACCCGCCAGGAAGAGAGTGATGCTCATCACCGTTGGCACAGGAGGCATGAGCGGAGTCTACTACAAAGTTGGCGGCGCGATCCAGCAGGTTCTGAATGCCAGAAAGGGCGCCTACGGGCTGAATGTCTCCTACCAAGCCTCCCGCGGATCGGTGTACAACATCAACGCCGTGCTCTCCGGCGATATTGATGTCGGAGTGTGCCAGGCCGATCGGCAATTCCAAGCCTATCAGGGAGAGGGTGAGTGGCAGGCAACGGGGGCGCGGAAGGAACTGCGCAGCATCTGTAGCCTCTATCCCGAAGCAGTCACCCTCGTGGCCAGCGACAAGAGCGGAATCCGCACAGTCTCCGACCTCAAGGGAAAACGTGTCAATCTTGGCGCGCCCGGCAGTGGGGACCGTGGCAACGCACTCGCAGTGCTGAAAGCGTTGGGCATTGATCCAGAGAAGGATCTGCACGGGGAGGGAATCAAGGCGGTCGAATCTGCCAAGCTTCTCCAGGATGGGCGGCTGGACGCATTCTTCTACACGGTTGGGCATCCAGCTGCAGCCATCATCGAGGCAACCGCCGGCAGGCGTCCAGTTCGCATTGTCCCCATCACGGGTGTCGATCAGATGCTGGCATCATCTCCGTACTACGCCAAAACGACGATCGCCATGAAATTGTACCCCAAGGCGGCCAATCAGGAAGACGTGCCCACCTTCGGTATGCTCACCACATTGGTGGTCTCCGAAAAGGCGTCTGAGGACATGGTGTATTCGCTGACCAAGGCACTCTTTGAGAATCTCGACGAGTTCAGAAGCTGCAATCCCGCCTTCGCCAACCTCAAGGCGGAGAATATGGCCAGAGACGGCCTCAGCGCACCGATCCATTCCGGTGCCCTACGCTACTACCGAGAAGCTGGCCTGCTTCAGCAGTAGCCCCTCCGGCAAGGCCTTTGTTCTCACATCCCCTCCCGGCCAGACTGACTCCTTTTCTCTTTTTCTCGCTTGTATATGCTTCTTTTTATATGTATGATAAATGCATTCGTTCTTGGTGCGGATTGGCCAGACCAGGAAACTGGACGAAAAAGAGGAGTGAGCGACAATGGCGCCGCGAGAAATGACGGACATGGAATGCATTGAGATTCTCAAGGGAATGTTTTCCCAAGTCGGATTGGATGTCAACCAGGTCTGGTACCTCAACCCCGCCAACCCGCGGAGCAGTCGCATTGTCTTGTCCGATCTCTGGGGATGGCGGGAGGCTTGGCAAGAACTTGGGACGCGAACAGCCATGGAGAAGGCGGGGTACCGGTTTCCTCCCATCCAGCCAGACTGCGACCCAGACTCGGACTGGCACAATTTCTTGCTCTGGCTCCAAGGAGAAAAAGTCTCTGGAGAAACGATGCTAAGCTATTTGACTACGGAGACCCCTGTCGAGGAACCAAACAAGGTGCGGGACGAGGACACCCCTGCGCTGGTGGCTGAAATCACCAACGCCCTCAAACCTCTCCACGCCGTTGTCGATCTTATCGCGAAGGGCGAGATTCCCCCCCCTATTGTCTACCGGATTCTCTGGGACGCATTGAACGAGCCCTTCCATCATGTGGCGGAGGGGACCACCATTCACCTCACCGGTTGCGGGGGCTGGTGTCCGGGCTGCCTCCAAAGGCCCTGGTGTGACATGGGGCATGAGCGTATGGAGGAAGACGAGGAAGCGGGTGCCATGGTGGTTCCGAAAGACGCTGAAAAATATATGGAGAAGCCCATCCCCCTGGCGGAACTCACGTCTCCTCCTCTCCCGTAGCGCCCATAGGTGGGCAGGAACGATCGCAAACACTACATTCCCCCGTTCCGGACCGGACAAGGCGCCAAACCTTGAACAGTGAAGATCCGGAGGGAACCGGGACGGAAACCAGGTTATGGAAGACACTGGAAGAGAAAGGGACACACCCATGAGACTTGCATTTCTTGGTGCTGGAAAGATGGCCACCGCTATTGCCTCGGGAGTAGTCGGGAACAATGTGATGCAGCCTGCGGACTTGATCGCGACCGATATCTCCCCCGAAGCACGAACCGCCTTCACTGAAAAGACGGGTGTGTGCTGCCAGGAGTCCACTTCAGCCATGTTCGCCGAATGCGATGCGCTTCTCCTAGCCGTGAAACCGCAGATGGCAGAACAGGCCATCGCCGCGCTATCGCGCTTGAAGGACGACTGCCTGATCATCTCCATCGCCGCGGGTATTCCCATCGCCAAATTGTCTGTCTGGTTCAAGACAGGACGCATCATCCGAGTCATGCCCAACACCCCTCTTATGGTCGGAGCAGGTGCAACCGTCTTCGCCTGCGGACCAGGGGCGCACGATGAGGATGCCTCCTTTGTCACAAAGCTGTTTGGCGCGCTTGGATATGTGGCCGAACTGCCAGAGGAGAAAATTGACGCTGTGACAGCTCTGAGCGGCAGCGGACCCGCCTACATCTTCGAAATGGTTCAGGCACTGACAGAAGGTTCGGTCGCCCTTGGGCTCCCCCCCGATATCGCGCTCGACCTCACGGTTCAAACTGTCTATGGAGCAGCGCGGATGCTACGCCAGAGAATGGGGGGGCCAGAGGAATTGCGCGATGCTGTGACCTCTCCGAGAGGAACCACCGCCGCCGGACTCTCCGTATTGGCCGAAGGCAAGTTCCGAACGCTCATCGCCGCCGTGGTGCGTGCTGCGCGCGACCGCTCTGTCGAACTGGGAAAACTCAGATAGCGCGCACGGCTCGGGGCGGGTAACGCCTACCAGTCGTCGAAAGCGCCTCCACCGGAAAGATCCAGCCGTTCCACCCCTTCCTCGGGGAGTTCCGCCAGGAAGGGGCTTGGACTCGTGTAGTCGTCCCGCCCCCATTGTGAACGGACTTGGACGTGCAGGAGAACCGCCTCCTCCTTCGCCCGCGTCAGTCCGACGTAGAGCAGACGACGCTCTTCCTCAAGCTGCTCCTGGGTCTCGCAGCTGTTGCGGTGTGGCAGCAGGCCGGACTCGAGTCCGACGATGAACACAAAAGGGAACTCCAGCCCCTTGGAGCTGTGCAGCGTCATCAGAGAGACTGCGTCCGTCTCCGGATCATGCGCGTCCACATCCGCCACCAACGCCATTTCCTCGAGAAAAAGACGCAGATCCGCGTCGGGCCGTTGTCGGGCGAACTCGTAGGCGCGATCCACCAGCGCTCCAAGGTTGTCAATCCGGCTCTCGGACAGTGGGTCCGACCTGCCCTGGGATTCGAACAAAGAAACCAACCCGCTGTAGGACACCGCCTCCGCCACGCAATCCCCAACGGAGTCTAGCGGAAGTTCCGCAAGGCCCCGGCACCAGTCCGCAAAGCCAACAACCTTCTTGCCCCCCCCTCGTCCGCCATACAGGCTCGAAAAATCCTCGCGCTGAAGAAGTTCCAGAGGAGACAGATCATTTGCGGCCGCACGATCGAGAATCTTCGCGAACGTCTTCGCCCCCACGCCGACTGGCTTCGAACCAACCACCCGTTCCAGCGAGATCGTGTCTCGGGGGTTGACCATGATCCGAAGCTGCGCCAGCATGTCCTTGATCTCCTTGCGCTCGTAGAATCGCAGTCCGCCGAGAACCTGGTAGGGGATGGCTGCGTCGATGAATGCGTCCTCGAGAGCCCGTGACTGTGCATTGGTGCGATAGAAGACGGCCATGTCGGAGAGCCTCTTCCTGTCCATGTAGAGTTCCTGCACCCGGTTTGCGACCCACAACGCCTCGTGACGCCCGTTGGGGAGCTCGATAACTCCCACGGGACACCCGATGGGATTCTCCGTGAACAACTCCTTGCTGATTCGATCAAAGTTGTACTCGATCAGCTCGTTCGCCACATCGAGAATGGTCTGCGTCGAACGGTAGTTCTGCTCAAGGCGCACCACACGAGCGTCCGGGAAGTCCTCCGTGAATTCCATGATATTGCGATATTCCGCTCCCCTCCAGGAATAGATGCTCTGGTCCGGATCACCGGTCACATGCACATTGTGCGCGGGGCCGCCCAGTAGCTTCATGAGCCGGTACTGGATGCGGTTGGTGTCCTGGTATTCATCAATCAGCAGGTGACGAAACCGACCGTGGTACATGTCGCGCACGTCCGGGCGCGACTCGAGCAAGCGGACCACAAGCAGCAGAAGATCGTCGAAATCCACTGCGTTGAACTCGCGAAGCCGCCGCTCGTACGCGGCGTACACCTCATCAAGGCGCAGGCTGGAGAAATAGGCGCTGGGCATGTATTCATCGGGATCGATCATGGCCACCTTGGCTTTGGAAATCGCGGTCTGCGCCTGAGCCGGGCTGAGGCTCTTGGTATCGACCCCAAATTCCTTCAGGCATAGTTTGAGGATGCTTTTCTGATCCCCGGAATCGTAGATGGTGAAAGATCCCGTGCGCGAGTCGTCCGACAGCTTGTCCAAATCCCGGCGCAGAAGCTTTGCACAGGCGGAATGGAAGGTGCCCACCCAGCGCGGCGGCTCGGCACCGGTCAGTTCGCCGATGCGTTCCTTCATCTCTCTCGCTGCCTTGTTCGTGAAGGTCATGGCCAGAATCTGGCTGGGCCAGACTCCCTTGGAGATGAGATGGGCGATGCGGCGTGTCACCACGCGTGTCTTCCCCGATCCTGCTCCCGCCACCACCAGCATGGGGCCGTCCATGTGCACGACCGCCTCGTGCTGGGCATCGGTCAAGTTCTCGAGAATATCAGAAGTGGGCATGGTTTCTCCATCCCGGTTCCGTACTTAGTTTTGGTCGGGAAGTTGTCTTTGCCAGTGGGATGTGGTCACCACCATCGACCCGC
>JAGLDW010000279.1 GCA_023145395.1 Lentisphaeria bacterium
CGCCGTTCTTCTTCTCCCACCGCTTGTCATAGATGTTGAGGAAAACCTTGGCGAAGGCATTCAGAGAAAACGTCGTTTCGCCAAAGTTCTCGCTCTTTCCGGACAGCTTGCCTCCAGCCAGCGTGCCGAGAGCAAAGGTGATGCGGCCGCCATCCTCGAACTCGGTCGCCGCATCCCCCTTGGTCCGCCTCGCTCGCGCTCTGCTCTTGGCGGCGAGTGTGATGCGAGCGATCTTGTGCGTCGGCACTTTCAGCTCGGCAAAATCACTCTTGAAGGTGGCCACGTTCTGCTGGATCCCGACCAGTGTCCCCGTGACCCTGTCGCCGTTGGCGAAGACAACGCTGTCCTTGTCCTCCTCCCCTCCACTTCCCGTGTCCGGAAGCTTGCCATCCCACTTCGACACCCGGAGTTCGGAGATGCTCTGCAGGTTGGTCCCAGAATAAAAGACGAGATTCGTTCCGTTCGGACCCGTCCCCCCAGCGTTGTTCCACTGTCGCACCAGCACACCATCAACCAGAATCACAACGGTTTCTCTCTTGCGGTCGGCAAGGAAGCTCATTTTGGCCGTCCGCTTGGTCGAGAACCCCTGCACGCGGTGATTGCCCAGCCCGTTCGTGTGCCCGTCGGCGGAACGGATCTGCACATTCATGTAGTCGTTGTTGAGCTGGATCTGGTAGCCCGCGTACGTGTGAGCGGGCCCGATCCGAGTGGCAAACACGCCGACAACCAGCGATGGAGAGTTTCCCCAGCGGAATGTGAAATCCACACGGAGCGCGTCGGGCAGCTTCTCGAACGCTCTTCCGGCTGTGCAGCCGGAGCCCTTGGCAATCAGATTGCCGTTGGCAAAGCTCCACCCCCCGCCGTCCTTCGGCAGTGTCCAGCCTTCCGTGTCACTGATGCCGGAGTACAACAACTCATCGCTTGACGCAGGATGAATCGACGCAATCATCGGACATAGAAGTCGGAGCGTGCCGGCATAGGGAGTCTCCAAGGTCAGAACCTCCGATGTCTGTTCCACGATGCTTCCCCACAGGGAGTCTCCGTTGGTCAGCCTCACAGTGGCGTCGCCAGGTCGCTTGGCCAGCGCCGGCGCGCCCAAAGTCACAGACTTCGCATTGGTCGTCCCGAACACCAGGGGTCCCGTGCACTCCTCGTGACGCCAGGCGAGCTTCCCGTCTGCGGAGATGCCGACCAAGGACCCGCTCAGGCGGTCTTCCCCGAAGAAATGCAGAACGTCCGGTTTCACGACCGTCGCTTTCTTCTCGGCGGGCGCGTCCCCCGTTGTTGCGGCAGGAACGACGAGGGGCGGTTTCCCCGTTGTCGGTTTCCCCGCCTTCTTAGGCTTGGAGAAAAGTGCGTCGATGTCGATGTTCAACTCGGCGTGTGACAGGCTGCCATAGAGAAGAAGAAGCATCACCCAGGCGAAATGGCGTCTGTTCATGGTAATTTCTCTCGTAGTGTCGGCGAACATGCGGAAAGATAGCGGTCAAGCCCCATCAGGACAAGACCCGCCTGCGTCCGTCGGTGTCCGGCACGACGATGCCGAACGCCTTGATCTTCCGGTACAGCGTGCTTGGGTTGATTCCCAGCTCGGTCGAGACGGCACGCCGGTTTCCGTGGTGGCGGAGCAGAGCATTCGCGATCATCTGCTTCTCGGCCGATTTCAGGTCGGAAACCGGATCGGCTGGTGGGGACCCGGCGCCCACCGCCTTCTGCAGGTACAGGGGCAAATGCCGTTGCTGGATCAGGCCGCTGTCACAAAGCACGAAGGCGTGCTCGACGATGTTTCGCAACTCCCGCACATTTCCGGGAAAATCGTGGGTCATCAACATGGATAGCACCTCGTCGGACAATGCGGTCACATCCTTGCTCTGCACTCGGTTGAACTCGCCGATGAAATGATCCGCGAGCAGCGGCACGTCCCCGGGCCGATCCTTCAAGTCAGGCAGTTCCAGGTGCACCACATGAATTCGGTAGTAGAGGTCCTCGCGGAACACACCGTCGCGCACAAGCGCCTCGAGATCCTTGTTTGTGGCCGACACAATCCGCAGATCGACCTGGACGGATTCGACAGAGCCCAGGGGCTCGAAGACACCCTCCTGCAGCACCCGCAGCAGGCGTACCTGCATGGCAGCTGATATGTCTCCTATTTCGTCAAGAAACAGAGTTCCGCCATCCGCGATCGCAAAGCGCCCTGCGCGGTCGTGCACTGCGCCGGTGAACGCGCCAGCCTTGTGCCCGAAAAGTTCGGATTCCAGAAGATTGTCGGGAAGAGCGCCGCAATTGACGGCCACGAACTTCTCCTCCTTCCGCGGGGACAGATTATGCAGTGCCCGGGCCACAAGCTCTTTCCCCGTTCCACTCGCGCCGCTCACCAGCACATTGCTGTCGCTGCCGGCAACCTGCGGCAGAAGGGTGAACAATTCGAGCATCGCCGGACTCCGTCCGATGATGTCGGCGAAGGTGTAGCTCCCCTCGAGTCGCTTCAGTAATTCCTGGACTTGAGTGAGATCCTGAAATGTCTCCACCCCCCCGATCACCTCGCCCTCCGCGTCTCGGAGAAGCGCTGTCGAAATCTTGATCGGGATCCTGTCCCCGTCCGCATTGATGATGTAGACGGCCGCGTTGACCACCGGCTCGCCCGTCTCCAATGTCTGCCGAAGCGCGCAGGCCACCTCGCAAATGCTCGCACGGAACACTTCCGAACAGGGACGCCCGATCGCCTCCTCGCGAGCAACACCCGTGATACGCTCAGCCGCACGGTTGAACGAGAGGATGCGCCAGCTCCTGTCCACGGTGAAAACACCCTCGTTGATCGAGTCGAGGATCACATCCCGGCAGACTTGTGAGACATCCTGAACCATGGCAAGCAACCTACTCACAATTCATGCATTATGCAATACATGACGGGATGTAATCATGCAGAAATGCACGATTGAGGGCCTTGTAGAATTTTCCTGTTTCTATATAACTATCTGAACACGTTGATATTACAGATGTATGATGAAACTTGGCACGCCCCATGCATAAGAGTGAGCATGAACATCGCACTTCCAACTTGGTGTGGCAGAATCTCACCCGTCCTCGACGTGGCGGAAAATTTTCTCCTAGTCGAAGCCGGAGACAGCGGGGAGGTCGTGCGAACGGAGATCCGATTGGCGGATGGTGTTTTTCCCCTGAAAGTCGGACAACTCTCCAAGCTGGGAGTGGAAGTGCTGATCTGCGGCGCGTTGTCGCGTGAGATGGAGGCGCTTCTGAACGCATCCGGTATTCAGGTGATTCCTCATACCTGTGGTCCCGCTGAGGAAGTGCTCCAAGCATTCCTCAACGGACAATTCACAGGGGAGACGTTTCTGATGCCAGGATGCTGTGGTCATCGCCGCCGACAAGGACATCGGTGGCAAGAAAACCAAATGAACACGCAATTCTTCAACCAAGGGAGACCAAACATGCCTAAACGCGATGGAACAGGACCACAAGGACAGGGCCCGGGAACCGGGCGTGGCAAGGGAACATGCGGGACCGGCGACGGACGCGGCAACCGACCAGGGCGCGGAAATGGCGCTGGTAGAGGACGGGGTGGCCGACGCGGCAATGAACCAGGACGCAGTGCCTAGCCACATCTTCGCCGCCACAAGGGCAGTGGAGATCGAAACAAAAAACTAAACCGTGCACAATGCACGATGTGAAAGAAAAGAAGAAAGGGATCAGATCATGCCAAGAGGAAATGGAACAGGACCAGCAGGAATGGGACCGATGACGGGTCGAGGCGCTGGCTATTGCGCCGGCTACGCAGCGCCAGGCTTCGCCAACCCCACCCCCGGAGGTTTCGGCTACGGCCAAGGCCGCGGTTTCGGCCGGGGCGGTGGACGCGGCGGCGGGCGCGGTGGTGGTATGGGCTTTGGTGGAGGACGCGGAGGACGCTGGGGCGGCCCCGTCGCCTACGGAATCCCAACTGCCGTGCCGGCGGCGCCGCAGGAAATGGAAATGCTCAAAGGGCAGGCGGAGTATCTGGCCAATGCCCTCGACGACATCCAGAAACGCATCACGGAACTTGAAAACGACAAGGCAAAGGACTGACGGGAAAACAGGTCGGGGGGGGGCTCAATCGTCCCTCCCGGCTTCAACCCGCTTCTACAAGGAAAAACGATCTGTGCAATTAGACGACTGTCATGTGGCTGGGCTCTTCCGACCCCCACGACCTCGCGTCGTGGGTGAGAAAGATCCGGAGCCACTCAACACGCCAATCCTCTCCCCCCTCTTTTGCGCAGCGGCGCAAGAGAGGGGGGAGAGGATGGTAGATAAACTGAGCTATTCAGCTGATCTGTTTCACCCACGACACGAGGTCGCGGGGGTCCACAGGTTCATTGCATAGGTCGAATAACAAGGAGAAAGATCATGCCACGTGGAGATGGAACAGGACCAGCGGGCGGAGGCGGACCGGGAACGGGACGCGGCGCCGGAATGGGTGGCGGAGGCGGAGGCGGACGCGGCCGCATGGGCGGCATGGGCCTCGCCGCCGGCGGCAACTGTGTGTGCCCGAGCTGCAGCAAGGAAGTCCCGCATCAGCGAGGCGTTCCCTGCACGGGAGTCAAATGCCCGGCTTGCGGCGCAATGATGACCAGGACGCAATGACCGGACATCGCTAAGCCAGAGAAGGAAACTCACCACGAAGACACGAAGAGCACGAAGGAGAAGGAAGACTCATGGCATCTGTAATCATGCACGCTTTTTCGCCGTTGTCCGGTCTTCGTGTCCTTCGTGTCTTCGTGGTGAAATACAGACCCTAAGGAACCCCTGACAGTGTCCACGCGCCAGTACAAACATCTTTTTGGTCCCGTCCCATCGCGCCGGTTTGGCCGGTCGCTGGGCATTGACCTTACACCGTTCAAGACGTGTAGCCTGAACTGCGTGTTCTGCCAACTTGGGCAGACGACGACTCTTACAGCGCAGCGCCGCGAATATGTCCCGACGGTCAATGTGCTGGAGGAAATCGACCATTGGCTCGCGAACGACGGTCAGGCGGACGTGGTCACGTTCGCCGGATCCGGCGAGCCAACGCTTCACTCCGGACTGGGTGACATCGCCCGGCACATCCGCCAACAGACGGATATCCCGCTGCTGCTGCTCACCAACGGAAGCCTCCTGCATCTACCAAAGGTGCGTGAGGACGCAGCCGTGTTGAACAGGGTCAAAGTCTCGCTCAGCGCCTGGGATCAGGCATCGTACGAGACCGTCAACCGGCCTTGTCCGGAATGCTCCTTCGAGCAACTGGTCTCGGGGGAGATCGCGTTTCGAGAAGAGTTCGACGGGCAGCTGTTTCTGGAAGTGTTTCTGCTGCAGGGCATCAACTCTTCATCGTCCGAGGTGGAGAGAATCGCGGAGATCGCGCGCCGGATCCGTCCGGACAGAGTGCAATTGAACACGGCTGTACGTCCACCTGCAGAAAATGTGGCCGTGCCTGTGACCAAAGAGCGTCTGCTCGAACTCGCGAAGCTGTTCTCTCCCGAGGCGGAGGTGATTGCCGAGTTCAACACAGCGGTAGAGACGGATTTCGAGGCGAACGAGGAAACGGTTCTCTCTTTGCTAAAGCGAAGACCCTGCACGGCTGAGCAAGTTGCAGCGGTGTTTCATATGCACCGGAATGAAGTCTCGAAGTATCTTGGAAAACTTCTCAGGACAGATGCAATTCAAACGCTTCAGCAACATGGCGAGACCTACTATTCAACCACCAGCACGGATCTTTGATGCTCGCATTTTATTATTAAGAAAGGGATTTTGGAATGAACATTGTAGTGGCCAGTGGCAAAGGGGGGACGGGAAAGACGACATTTGCCGTCAACCTAGCGCATACTATCGGTTCGACAGGTAGGGAAACCCGGCTTTTGGACTGTGATGTCGAGGAACCAAACGATCACTTATTTGTGCAGCCGCACTTTACTTTTACAGAGTCGGTGGAGGCGCTCAAACCCGTGTGGGACGAGGCAAAATGCACGGGTTGCGGAAAATGTGCGGAGGTGTGCGGCTCCAACGCCATCGCCGTCGTCAAGGGGAAAGTACTCATTTTCAATGAGCTTTGTCACTCCTGCGGCGCCTGCTCCTACATCTGTCCGGAGGATGCTCTCACTGAAGTTTCCGCAACGATCGGATCCGTCCAGGGCGCGCCGGAGCACAAGCCGTTCTCCTTTGTCCACGGCACGCTGAACATCAGTGAACCGCTGGCGCCCGCCATCGTCAAGCAGGTCAAGCGGCACCTGCTGCCAAATGCAGTGAACATCCTCGACGCTTCTCCCGGCACCGCCTGTCCCGTCGTGGCTGCCGTGGAGGATGCGGACGTGGCCGTGCTGGTGACCGAACCCACGCCCTTCGGATTGAACGATCTCAAACTCGCTGTCGGACTCACGCTCAAACTCGGGGTGCCCACGGGCATTCTCGTGAACCGCTCCGACGGCACGGATTCCATCATCGCTGACTACGCGCAGGAGATCGGACTGCCCATCATCGGCAGAATCCCCTTCCGGCGCGACTATGCGGAAGCCTATTCGAGCGGAAGAATCCTGGTGACGCAGTTTCCGGAGTTGAAGGAAAATCTGCTGGACATCTTCGAGCAGCTCTGCACCCTTCAGGGAACGACGCCCCCTTCCGTTCCAGACGAGGAGCACTTTCCCATCAGCACCACAGGCAAGCTGACCACACCTGTCGGCAAGGCAAGCGATTACAAAGAGATCACGATTATCAGCGGCAAGGGGGGCACGGGCAAGACGACGGTCGTCGCCTCGCTCGCGGTCCTGGCCGAAAACAAGATCCTCGCCGACAACGACGTGGACGCGGCGGACCTGCATCTGCTCCTTGCACCTGTGACCGTCGAGGGCGTGGACTTCTACGGAGGTTCGAAGGCAGTCATTCACACTGACCAGTGCATCGCCTGCGGAAAATGCGCTGCCGCCTGCCACTTCGATTCGATCCGGGAAGATGGTCCCCAAAACAATCGCGGAGCAACAACTTTCCGTGTGGATCCGCTGGCCTGCGAGGCATGTGGGCTCTGCGCGCTTGTGTGCCCCGTCAACGCCATCGAGTCTATTCCCACCGTAGTCGGAAGATGCTATGTCTCCCAAACAGACCGGGGCCCCATGGCCCACGCCAAGCTTGGAATTGCCGAGGACAATTCCGGCCGTCTTGTGACCCAGGTGCGCAACCGCGCAGCAGAGCTCGCCCGCGAATTCGGACAGGAGTTGATTCTTGGCGACGGACCTCCCGGAACCGGATGCCCCGTCATTGCGTCGGTGAGCGGCGCGGATCTGATTCTTGTCGTGACGGAGCCCACTGTCTCCGGAGTCCACGACATGGATCGCGTGCTTCAACTTACCGCGCACTTCGGTATCCAGGCGCGAGTGATCATCAACAAGGCCGATCTGAATCTGGAGCAGGCGGCCCGCATCGAAAAGATCGCTGGAGACGCGGGCATGCCGGTCATCGCACGCATCCCCTTCGATTCGAACGTGCACGACGCGTTGATGGCGGGTAGGACAGTTGTCGAATACGGCAAGGGTCCCGCCGCCGAAGCCATGCACAACGTATGGCGGATTCTCAAACAGGAACTACAGGAGATGAACTCATGAAGATCGCAATCACGGCAAATGGCAAGAACTTGGAAGCGCAAGTCGATCCACGCTTTGGACGATGCGCCAACTTCCTCGTCGTCGAGACGGACACACTCGACTTCGAGGTCATCGACAATGCGAACATGAATGTCGGAGGCGGCGCGGGCATCCAATCCGCGCAGTTGATGGCGGATCGCGACGTGAAAGCGGTGCTTACGGGCAATTGCGGCCCCAATGCCTTCCGCACTCTCGAAGCGGCGGGCGTCGAAGTGGTCACAGGCGTGAGCGGCACCGTGAGTGAAGCCGTCGACCAGTACAAAGCCGGCACTCTGACAGCGACGAAAGATGCGAACGTGGGTAGCCATTTCGGAACCCAAAGCTCCTAACTGGAAGAGAATAAGGAACAAGTATGAAAATCGCAATCCCCCTGGCAGATGGTCGGCTCAGCATGCATTTTGGTCACTGTGACCAATTCGCGCTTGTGGATGTGGACCTGGATGCCAAGACGGTGGGAAATGTGGAGACACTCATTCCTCCTGCCCATGAGCCAGGCGTGCTGCCACGCTGGCTCCACGAACAGGGCGCGAATGTCATCATCGCCGGCGGCATGGGCATGAGAGCCCAGCAACTCTTCACCCAGAATGATATTCAGGTCGTGGTCGGTGCATCTGCGGAAACACCCGAGACTCTCGTCCAGAACTTCTTGGATGGTACGCTGAAGACTGGCCAGAACGTCTGCGATCACTGAGTCGAAGCAGGTCTGTTGAACAGCCTGTGGAAGGAGCAAGCCATGCCGTCTGCGAACCTTGGAGAGCCGTCTGGTGACTCGCCCCGTCTCCCCACGCCCGAGGACGAAGCGTTCTTCGGACGAATGAATGACCCCACGGGCAGCTCCGTCCTGCGCGGTCCCTGCGGAGACGAGATGGAGTTCTATCTCTACATCCGGGGCGGTGTGATCGAGGATATCAGGTACTACACCGAACATGGGTGTGAAGACACAAAGCTCTGCGGACTGGCTGCGGCAAAGCGCGCCAAGGGGAGAGAAGTCATGGACGCGCTGGCGATCAATCCCAAGGAGATTCTGGACGCCCATGAATGCCTGGCAGCGGAGGGTCGCCACTGTGCGATCCTCGCTGTCAGCGCCCTCTATCGAGCCATCGCCGACTATCTTCTGCAACCGTAACCAGCAAGAAGCACAAAGACGCCGCCACCGGGCTTGTCCCGGTGGAGCGACGATTGAGAAAAGGGGATGGAGCTCCCTTTTCAAAATCCTCCCAATCATCGCTCCACTGCCACAAGGAC
>JAGLDW010000028.1 GCA_023145395.1 Lentisphaeria bacterium
ACACCACACGCGCGAGCTCCCCGTGGATGACCGTGTCCCTAGCGTTCATCGCCAGGCAATGGTTTTCGATTTGGCACATGATCAAGAACTTTTTGCACTGGTTTGGTTCTCCCGCTTTTTCCCGCAGACCGATCTTGCAGAAGGTTGATGCAGTAGGAGTTCAGACTCTCGCCAACGCACAGTGCCTGGACGGCGAGGTCCTTGTGGAGTTTTTCGCCAGGGCGCAAGAGAAACTTGCCCGAATACACCTTGCCGGCCGTGGTCTCTGGCAGCGGTTCACCGTCTTCTCCGTAAATGTGAATCCATTCTGCAACCACATCACACAGTTCTGCATAGACGGATGACTCATCGTCCCCGTGCACACCACCAAGCATCAGACCGGGACACGTGCCGACATAGCAGCCATCCTCTTCCGACCACTCGACAATCTTGAGGTATTTGTCGCTGACTTTCATTTCTGTGCTTTCTTGATCGCCTTCTCGACACCGCGCTCTTGGTACGACTTTGCGTCATCAGCCGAGTTGCCGCTGATCGTTATTCTTGGCCCCTTCGGATGAGAAAAGTTCCGATGACTTCCTCTGCCGCCTCGGTCAGCAAAGCCGGCAGCTTGGAGTCTCTTGATAAGTTCGCGTATCTTGGATGGCATGACCTATAGTACCATCATGGTATCACTCGTACAAGTGGTGCAATTGATCGGGGAACGACGGGACCCAGGATCAGAGTCGGCGGCCACAGGTGTTCCTCTCCTCTCTCAGTGCCTTTGTGCATCTGTGTGAGTCATCCCCTCGAATCGAGTGTTGACAGGAGTGGGGATGAGCCGTATTCTGTACTTGGCTGAGGGCACTCTGGAGGGGGGCTCGCGAGTTCCTCCATGGTGTTCTTGGCACCTTGAGCTCAGCGAGTGAGAGAACCCACCGGAGTGAAGCCGTCGCGGGACAATAGCAGCAGCGTTGGAGGAATGAGAGCATGAAGAGGCTGGCCATAGTGACGACACTCTCCTTCGTGTTGGGGGCAGTGGCCTGCGCAGCCGGAAAGCCAGAGGATGGCTACGCGTTGTATGTACAAGCCTGTGAACACAGCAAGTCCCTCGGGGTCGAGCGGTATTCCCCGGTCTGGGAAGAGCTTAGAGAGTTCTGTGAGAATGGGGGGGCTCCCAGCAGTAGTGTGCTCAAGTTTGTCCAGCGGGAAGAAAAGGCATTCTCGCTCATCGCCGCTGCGCATGGGGCGCAATCGTGGAAACTGCCAGATATGTCGGAACAGTCCGCACAGACCGGCGACGCCCATCTCCCTTCTTGGCGCATCATAAATCGCACTGCACTGGTATCGGCAGTGATGCTCTATACGAATGGGAAGCCGGAGGATTGCCTCACGTTTCTCTCTCGGTTCCACGATGTCGGGCTCAGGGTGTCCAAGACTGGTACCGTGATCCACATGCTCGTGCATGCGGCCTGTAGGTTCAGGCAGTATTCCGTCCTGGTTTCCGCCATCGACAAACTCCCCGAGACGTTGCTTGGGGAACAGTTTCGACGTGCGATGGAACAATACGCACGCATTCCCACCGTGAATGAGTGGATGATCGGCGAGCGATACATGGCAATCAATGCCGTCAAGGATTTCTTCGTCGAGCTTCGGGAACAGGAGGATGTGATGGCCAGCAGGAAACGGATGATTCAGGTATTGAAGGATCATGGTGCAGATCGCAAGGCACTGCAACGAATCGAGCGTGGAGAATCACTTTCCGTCTCTCAGTGGGAGACCCAGGTTCTTTCGGATCTGGAAAAACTCCAGTCCTTCTATACCAAGGCACTCACCATGCGTCCATCCAACGAACTTACTCAAATGGACGATGAGATTGCGAAGAGAATTGAGGACACTGGAGACAAGAAAAAATACGATATTTCCATAGCGAGCTGGTACCTCTTCATTGCCAAACACTCCTCAGATCCCTTCTCAATCGCGGATGCTGAACGGCTCCACTCTCAAGTAGGGAAAATGATTTCCCGGCAGCTTCTGGGTTTATTAACGCCTGCAGCTGGAGCGATTGGCATACGCTACCGAGAGTTCGTTGCGTTGGAACGTCTGCTGCTGATTCGACTTGCAGCTCGTCTGTATCGCACCAAGCACCGCGAGGGTCCATCGACACTTCAGCAACTTGTGGATGACAACTTGCTCGAGGCGGAGATGATCATCGACCCGCTTTCGGGAAAGACGTTTCTCGCCAAGGAAGGCAAAGCCCTTGAACCATACAGCGTCGGCAGAGATCTGGAGGACGACAAAGGACTACCACTGAACGCAAGGACGGGAGACGCAATTCTGGTGCCTTTGGAGGAAAAGTGGAATGTCCAGGACCCCAGGGCCAGCGTACGTGATTGAGCACGTTGGTCCGTCGGGTGTCGGTGCACAATCTGCTCTAGTCGGATTGTGCCAATCAGGTTCGATCACCTTCTGTGCTAGTTTTCGATGACGGCCAGCGCGGTGTGCACGTTTCCGAAAGGGGCGCTGACCTGGATGCCGGCGACGCGGTCGCGCACGCGGGCCACGGCTTCGCGCGCAATGCGGATGCCGATCTCTCGCTGCTCGTCCCGCGTCTCCACGGAAGCCATGCGCTGCATGACGGCGTCGGGCACCACGACTCCGGGCACCTCGTTCTGCATGAAGGTGGCCTGGCGGAGGCTCGCCAGCGGCCAGATCCCCGCGATCACGGGCAACCCCGTGTCCTGCACCTGGTCGAGAAAGTGCAGCAGGGAATCCGGGTCGAACACTGGCTGGGTGATTGCGAAGTCCGCACCACTTTCTTCCTTCTCCCGGAAGCGACGCAGCTCGCGCTCCGGATCAATGGCATTGGGATCCGCGCCCACACCCTTGACGGCGTGTGTCGGCGGCGTGATCGCCTGCCCCCCAATGTCGATGCCGCGGTTCAGCTTGTCCTGCACCGCAACCAGCCCGATGCTGTCCACGTCGAACACGCCACTGGCAAACGGATAGTTGCCAAGCTTTGGAGGATCGCCCGTCACGAAGAGAATGTTGCGGAGTCCGCACGCCGCACAGGCAAACAAGTCCGCCTGCATGCCGATCAGGTTCCGGTCGCGACAGCAGAAGTGGAGTATGGTCTCGATGCCAGCCTCGCGCTGGATGGCGGAGGCGGCGACCAGAGGGGAGATGCGACTGCTCGCGCGCGGGCCGTCCGGGATGTTGATCGCGTCCACGCCATGGCGATGGCAGATGCGCGACCGCTCGATGGTCTTCTCGAGATCGTATCCCCGCGGCGGCACGATCTCCACCGTGGTCACCCAGTGCTGATTGGCCAGTCGCCAAGCTAGGCGACTGCGCTCGGAGAACGCGCTGGGTTCGACCGGTTCCACGTCGTCGGCCGGCGTCACCGCAGTCACCACGAAGCGTTTGCGAGTCAGCGGGCGCACCGCGTTCACAAGTTCGCGAATGTGGCTGGGTCCAGTGCCGCAGCACCCACCGATGCCGCGCACTCCTAGGTCAAAGAATCGCCGGGCATAGCTGGTGATGTATTCCGGTGAGCACATGTAGATGCTGCGGTTGCCCACTTCGCGCGGCACGCCGGCGTTTGGCTGCACCACGAGCGGCACGTCCAGAATCTTGACCGCTCGCTCCACCGCCGGCAGCATGTCGTTGGGACCAACGCCACAGTTCAGCCCCCAGGCTGCGGGACTGGGTAGACCTTCCGGCATCGGCGCGAGCATGCGTTCCATGCTCTCCCCAGCCACGGACTCTCCGGAAGGCAGAAGCGCGGCGCTCAGGATGAAGGGAAAAGAGGAATCGGCCTGCTCCATGGCCCGGGCGCAGTTCTCCAGCACATCCCGTGTCGATTGCGTCTCGAAGAGAATGAAGTCCACGCCTCCGGCAATCAACGCTCTCACCTGCTCCGCGAGTAATTCGGCGACAGTGCGTCCAGCGGCGCCAGCGCTTTTCAGCGGTCCCACAGAGCCAGCGACATAGACTGTCTGCGGTTGGTCGTCCGCCACATTCCGCGCCAGATGCGCCGCCGCACGATTCACCTCGTCCAGCCGTTCCAGCAAGCCGTATCGGGCAAGCTCCACCGGGTTCGCCCCAAAGGAGTTGGTCGTGAGAACATCCGCCCCGGCCTCGGCATAGGCGCGGTGAATGTCCGTGATCATGTCCGGTTCGGTCAGACACAATTCCTCGAAACAACGGTTCACGAAGACCCCGTGCTGGTACAGCTCGGTGCCCATGGCGCCGTCGAAGAAGAGCACTTGCTCGCGAAGCGCATCGGAAATGCTGATGTCAGCTTTCATGGTG
>JAGLDW010000280.1 GCA_023145395.1 Lentisphaeria bacterium
CCGAACGTCGACCATGGGGCGTGGACCCAATAGCTGGTACTTGCGTAGTTTTCCCATCCATGCCCAATGTTTCCCCGTTCGAAGCGGGACCACGCCACGTGACCGTCGGCAGAGGCAATGTTTCCTCCATGATTGTGCGTGTCTCTCATGGCGTAGTACTTGCTGCTTAGGATGTACATGTCTCCTCCGCCCCCGCCTTTTTCGGATATGAGCATGCACTGTGCTGGTTGGCTAATCGTTCCCTGTTTGCGCGGGTATCGCAGAAGTGTATCAGGTTTCGAGTAGCTGTGGGATGGCATGCCGTAGTAGATGCCGTAGCATCCGGCGTAGTTCACGGGGTGCGGGCACACGAAGACTTCGGTGTTGTGCACGTAGTTGTACACGTGGCCGGGCCAGGAGTTCCAGTAGCCATAGCTGGGATGGAAGTTGAAAGACGACGGGGCACCCTTGGCAAAAGGAGTCCAGGATCTGGCGCCCATGGACACCCCCGGAAGCATTTCGTCATTGTCGTCCGCGTACATGATGGCACCCAGGCTGAGTTGCTTGAGATTTCCGGTGCAGGCGATCGCGTGTGCCTTCTCCCTTGCCTTGCTCAGCGCGGGCAGCAGCATGGCCGCCAGGATGGCGATGATGGCGATGACCACCAGCAGTTCGATCAAAGTGAAGGCTTTTCTGTTTTTCGGTAGCATGGGACTTTCTCCTGTTCTTGGTCTAGTCTAAAACTCGATTCTTGGCTTTTTCGAAGGATCTCAACGGTATTCCAAAGATAAATTATACCTACTATATACCCTGATTCGACCATTAGACAAGGTGTGCCGCCGTGGTTTCGGTCCTGGCTGGTCGGGACAAATTGTGATAGAGTACGAGCCAATCGGTCGAACAAGCACATCAGTTGGAGATTCCCACCTTGATCACTGGAGCGTTGCATCACCTTCCCGGTATCGGCCCCAAACGACGCGAGCAGCTTCTGCAGCTCGGAGTTTCGACCTGGGACGATTTTGGGGCTCGTCCGCCTTGTGGCTATGGGGCAGGCACAGCGAGTTGGTCACGCATTCTGGATGAGATCGAACGGTGTCGGCAGGCATTGGCGGAGGAGCGGATCGATGTCCTGGTGCGTGCGCTTGCAGCACAGGATCGGTGGAGGATACTGTCTCGATTCTTTTCCGATGCCACCTATTTTGACATCGAGACCACGGGCCTTGAGATGGATTGTGAGATCACGGTCGTCGTCTGCCTGCATAGAGGTGCCGTGCGACGGTTTGTGCTCGGAGAGAATCTGAACGACTTTCTCGACTTGCTGGACGATGTCCGGCTGTTGGTGTCCTTCAATGGTTCCACCTTCGATGTGCCCTTCGTGGAGCGATACTTCCACATTCCCAAGATACCCTGTCCGCATCTGGACTTGCGGTGGTTGTGTCATCGCGCAGGATTGACGGGAGGACTAAAGCAGATCGAGTGGGATCTGGGAATGTCTCGCCCCTCGGAACTGGAGGGTGTGGACGGTGCGGAGGCCGTGCGACTTTGGTGGCGTTGGCGTCAGGCACGGGATAGGGCAGCGCGTGAGCGGCTGGTTCGCTATTGTTCCGCAGACGTGGTGACGCTGCGTGCCATTGCCGCGCATGTGGTGCGCCGTGAGGGGGGGAGGGCGGATGACGAGGCGCTGACGCCCGACTGGACGCTGCTTTCCGGTTCGGAGACCGATGCGCGCGTCGGCGAGAAGGCGCAGAGCAACCCCGTCGAGTCCGATTGGTGCAAGGCCGAACATGCTCGTCTTCGACGCCACCTGGCTAGAGCCACCGCGAAAAGAGGGAGGCGACCGGAAATCGGTGATCGGTGACCGATGACCGATGACCTGTCACTGGCCGTGAAGCCCTTTTCGCGCCAGAACACTAGACAAGGCGCTCAGATCGATTCATCGGCCGCGGACAAAGGCGACGAGGATTGCGATCGCTAGAACCGCGCCAAGCGCGAATAGAATCGTTCCGCCACGCTTCTTGACTTCTGTCGTTTCAGAAGACTCTGACTGGACTTCTGGTCGTGAGACAGTCGGCTTGTCCACTGGGACTTTTCTTCCCGGTTGGGCTGCTGGATCCGCCGTGCCGGCAACTTCACCCGAGATGAGATCGCCAATGATCTCGATGGTTTGCTCCTGGGTGATGTCGATTTGGCTTTTCTCCAGCATGTTGAATCCACCATCCTTGGTGGTGATGGTCAGCGCCCAATTCGAAGGCAGACTGGCCTGGTCCCAGGAAATGACCGTTGGCTTCCCAGGGTGTGGTTTCACGAGCAGATACCACTTTTGTTCCTTTTGGACAGGGCGGTAGTCGCGATTGAGCAGCGAAGGGGTCTTGTCTCCCGGAATGAAGCCGATGTAGGCGGTTTCTATTCCGGGGGGAGGACCAGGGCTGTCGAGAGTCCGGTCGAAACCATTTGTCGCGTCGGCTGCGCAGCCAAAATGCAACTCTCTGAGATGGGCGTTCTTGAAATCGAGTTTGACGGAGAATGCGTTGTCTGTGTAGGCAGTCCTAGCTCCGAGAAGCGCGAATAGGATGAGAAGCGAGAGTAGTCTGATCATGGCAGTGTTCCTTTCTCAACATTCTCGGATGTCCACGATACGCGCTTGGGGGGTGGCGTTGCCTGCGAAATGGTTGATATGTGGTGTATAGGCGAGATCCCACGGGGCAGGGGGCAGTGTGTCGGGGGGGCGTCGGAAGGCGATGAAGGCGATACGGGCTCCCGAGGCGTCGCGAAGGTAGCCCCGGGAATGATTCTTCCCGGCAGCGGTGATGCGTTCTGGGTAGACATCACGGGCGACAAAGATGGGCTCGGGATTTCCATGGCCAAAGGGCGCTAGCATCTCCAGTTCCGTGAAAAACTCGTCCGTCAACTCCGCAAAGGAGACCTCGCTGCTTACCTCGAGACTTGGCTTCATGGAGTTGACGCTCAGCACTGTGCGCACCGCTGCCTCGAACTGCTCCCGGAATGCATCGAGGCATTCCTCCTTCAAGGACAAGCCTGCAGCCATCGCGTGTCCTCCGTAGCGAGTAAGCGTCTCTTTGCAGTCATCGAGAATATCGACGAGATTCAGCCTGCGAATGCTTCGAGCGGATCCCGTGAGCTGTCCGCTGGGGTCGCGGCTTAGCACGACGGATGGGCGGTGGTAGTTGCGGGTGAGGCGACTGGCCACGATACCCACAACGCCTTGGTGCCACTCGTCATTCCGCACGACGATCGTACGGTCTTGTTCAAGATTATAGATCTCGTTGATCTGTTCCTCGGCATTGCGGACGACTTCCTCCTCTATGCTTTGACGTTCCCGGTTGCGCTCGTCCAGTAGCCTGGCTTGGGTGAACGCATCGACCATGCTGGTCGCCTCGAGCAGTTTCAGGCTGTCGTTGGGGTCGCCCATGCGTCCTGCCGCGTTGAGTCTGGGTGCCAGACGATAGGTGATGTCGCTCGTTTGGACACCGTCGCGCACACTACTGATCTCGCAGAGCGCATGGACTCCAGGGCGTTGCTGGCGTGCCAATTCCTCAAGCCCGAACTTGACCAGAATCCGGTTTTCGTCGAGCAGGGGGACGATGTCGGCGACGGTTCCAAGCGCGACTAGATCCATTCCTTCGCGCAGGTCCGTCTCGTCCTGGCACAACCCATTCTGCCGACCGTACTTGATGAAAGCATGGCAGACTTTGAAGGCAACTCCCACGCCGGCCAGCGTCTGGACTTCCTTGGGTGAACCGGGCAATTTTGGATCGACGACGGCATGGGCCTGCACCATCTCCTTTCCGGGCATGTGGTGATCAGTGACGATCAAGTCGACTCCGAGACGGCGAGCGGCATCAGCCGCCTCGTAGCTCGTGACCCCGCAATCGACTGTGAGCATGACATCGCAGCCGTAGGGGCCCTCGCGCGACACGGCGGCGGCTGTGAGCCCATAGCCATCATCAATCCGGTGTGGCAGAACGGTTTTGACATTGGCGCCGTTTTTGCGAAGGACCCAGGAAGTGAGTGCCGTCGAGGTGATGCCGTCGGTGTCGTAGTCGCCGAAGATGAGAATCCGCTCCCCTTTGTGGATGGCTTCCCACAAGCGTGCGGCCGCAGTTTCGGCACCGGGGAGCAGGAAGGGGTCAACCATGTTGCGCAGAGCAGGAAAGAGGAATTTTTGAACGTTCTCCGGCTCGATGCCACGCTGCACAAGCGTGGCGGCGATGGGCCGCGTCACAGTCGACTCCTCAATCATTTCCCGAATGCGTTGGTCGGAGGTCTCGGTGATTTCCCAAAGATATTCTTCCATAATGCCTTTTCTTGTCCTTGTTTTTTGTGAACTGCCCACACTATAGAGGGAAAAGGCGCAGTGTCTCCCCATTTCTCCATTTTCTGGCCGTTTCCGGAGATCTGCGTGTGTGTGGCGAGAGTGCGCCTCGCCGCTTCGCAACTGGACCACGGAGCGAATCCGAGTATTTTGTAAAGACGCATTCATGAGAAGTTCTCGGGTTCCACCTCGTGCGGGATATTCTGTATGGGGCTATTGATGGCGCCAAATCTAGGAGTGGCAAGAATGACAGCTGCATACACAATCGGTTTGGACTACGGCAGCAACTCTGTGCGATGCCTTGTGGTGGAGGTGACAACGGGCCGGGAGCTTGGGGTCGCGGTGTGGGACTACGCCGCCGGCGAGGCGGGAATATGCACGGACGCAAGCAACCCGCATGTCGCCCGGCAGGCTCCCTCCGACTTTGTGCAGGGCCTTCTTGAAACCGTGCCAGCGGCATTGAGCCACGCATCGATGGATAAAGAATTCTCACCTGAGCTTGTGATCGGGATCGGCGTGGACACCACTGGCTCCACTCCGCTGCCCGTCGATGCCAACTTGGTCCCGCTGGCGGACAAACCAGAGTTTTCGGGCAATCTGAATGCCATGGCCTGGATGTGGAAGGATCACTCTGGAATGGACGAGGCGGAGCGCATCACCACACTGGCTGCGGAGCAGCGCCCGCAATACCTGCGGAAATGCGGTGGAACCTACTCCTCCGAATGGCTGTTTTCGAAGATCCTGCATTGTTTGAACGTGGATCGTGCCGTGTTTGAAGCCGCTCATACATGGCTGGAGTTTGCGGACTTCATTCCGGCTGTGCTTGCGGGTTTGGACGACGTCTCCCAGGTGAAAGCGGGGATCTGCCCGGCGGGCCACAAGGCCATGTACTGCGACGAGTGGGGGGGGTATCCGGACGCGGTGTTCCTGGCGCTCCTGGCTCCGGAGATGGGGATGCTGAGGGATCGGTTGCCTTCCAAGGCATATACGGCGGATCAAGTCGCCGGGCGGCTTTGCCCCGACTGGGCGGCGAAGCTTGGTCTGCCGGCGGGCATTCCCATCGCCGTGGGTGCTTTCGATGCACATCTCGGCGCCGTGGGGGCGGGTGTGGGCAAGGGGAGCATGGTGAAAATCATCGGCACGAGCACGTGCGATTGTCTCGTGACGCCCGCCAACGCCTTCCTGCCAGACATACCGGGCGTGTGCGGCATCGTCAAGGGATCGATCCTTCCGGGCTACTACGGAATCGAAGCAGGGCAAAGTGCGGTGGGCGATATTTTCAATTGGTTTGTGAAGGACGTATGCAAGGGGGACGGGACGTTGCATGCCGAGTTGCGGGAGCAGGCGATGGTCTTTGCTCCCGGTGAGAGCGGGCTTCTGGCGTTGGACTGGAACAATGGGAACCGGACCATTCTTACGGACGCCCGACTCACAGGGTTGATCATGGGGTTGACGCTGCACACCTCCCAGGCAGAGATCTACCGTGCGCTCATCGAGGCAACCGCATACGGTGCGCGGCGCATCCTCGACCGGATCGAAGAGTACGGCGTCGTCGTGGAGAAGGTGGTCAATTGTGGTGGCATCGCGGAAAAGGATCCCATGTTCATGCAGATCTACGCGGATGTGCTCGGGCGGCCTATGCACATCAGCGGCTCGGCGCAGACCTGCGCTCTTGGATCAGCGATCATGGCGTCTGTCGCGGCGGGGCGGGACGTGGGTGGATATGCCACGGTCGAGGAGGCACAAGCTGCAATGTGCTCCTACAAAGATCTTGTGTACACGCCTCGGGGGGAGGCGCAATCCGTCTACGGGGAGCTGTATCAGCTATACTGCGAGTTGCACGACAGCTTCGGGACACCGGAAACGAGCTTTGATCACTATGGTGTCATGAAGACGCTGTTGGGCATCCGTGGTCGCGCCGCAGGGGCATGCGACTGAACAACGCGACCCGGTCAAGCATCCCCCTCCGGAGACGAGGACGGCGAGCGCGTCACTCCACGATGATGCTGTCGAGATCGTCGACAGACAGGAGCTTCTCGAAATCCTGCTTGTTCGAGGCCTTCATGAATGCCTCCATGGGCGTGATTCTGCCTTCCTCGAGCAACCCCATCAGATCTCCGTCCATCGTCTTCATGCCGACGCCCCGTCCGCTCTCGATGATGCTGCGGATGTTGGAGATGGCGCCTTCGCGGATGGTGGAGGCCAGCGCTTCGTGGTCGAGGAGAATCTCGTGGGTGGCAATGCGCCCCTTGCCGTCGGGGACACGGCAGAGCAGCTGGGAGATGACCGCCTTGAGCGACTGCGCGAGCATGGCGCGAATTTGGGGCTGCTCGTCTGCGGGAAAGGCGTCGATGACGCGATGAATGGTCTTTGGGGCGTTGTTGGTGTGCAGGGTCCCGAAGACGAGCAATCCCATGGCGGCGCAGCTCAACGCCAAGCCGATGGTCTCGAGATCTCGCATTTCCCCGACGAGAATGATGTCCGGATCAGCACGCATGGCGCCTTTGAGAGCGTTGGCGAAACTGTTCGTGTCCGAACCCACTTCCCGCTGGACGATGATGGACTCCTTGTTCCGATGAACAAACTCGATGGGGTCTTCGATCGTGATGATATGGCGGTGGAAGTTGCAGTTGATGTAGTCGATCATCGCGGCAAGCGTCGTGGATTTTCCGCTTCCGGTGGGCCCTGTCACCAACACTAGTCCGCGGGGGTAGCGGCAGACGTCTTGGAGGACAATGGGAAGTTTGAGATCCTCAATCGTCTGGATGTCGGTGGGGATGACGCGAAGCACGGCGCCAGAGCCGAATTGATTGAACATGTAGTTGACGCGAAAGCGCGCCACATTGCGAATCTCGTGAGCGAAGTCCTGGTCGAGATTTTCCCGGTACCAGTCCCATTTGTCGTCGGGGCAGATTTCGCTGAGGATCTCCAGCATCTCCTCCTCTTCGATGGGAGGCTCGTTGAGCGGCTCGAGCCGACCATGAACGCGAACCTTGGGTGGCAAGCCGGTGCAGAGATGAAGGTCGGATCCCCCCATTTCCATCATCGTCATCAGAAAATCGTTGATTCTAGGCATATTTCAACTCCTCGTAGGAATCTGTTCTGACACTGCTCTGCGCTCTACTTGAACCATCCGCGTTTCTTGCCCACACCGGCGGCGTCCGCGTTCTTGCGAGCCTCGTTGGCTTGCATCTGCCGCACGAGTTCGGCTGTCTTGACCAGAGGAAGAGTCTGGTCGAAGGTTCGGTCGCCCCGGATGTAGAGGTCAAAGTAGGATTGCTCCATGGACTGCATGCCCATCTTGATCCCGGTTTGAATAGTGGAGTCGAGCTGGTAGGTCTTTCCCTCGCGAATGAGGTTTGAGACGGCGAGTGTACCGAGCATGATCTCGGTGGCTAGCACAACACCACTGCCATCGTGATTGCTAACGAGTTGCTGACAAATTACACCCTTGAGACTTTCCGCCACCATGGAGCGGATCTGTGCTTGGTGATTTGGCGGGAACACGTCGAGAATGCGGTCCATGGTGCTAGGGGCGCTTCCGGTGTGCAGCGTCCCGATGACCAAATGGCCAGTCTCGGAGGAACTGATGGCCATTTCGATGGTTTCGAGATCGCGCAACTCTCCGATGACAATGATGTCGGGATCTTCACGGAGCGCGGCTCGGAGCGCGTTGCTGAAACTTTTCGTGTGGTAGTGCAATCCGCGCTGAGTGATATTGCATCCCTTGGGCTGGAACACCACTTCGATGGGATCCTCCACCGTGATAATGTGATCATGCCGATTCTTGTTGATGTACTCGACCAGCGAGGCGAGGGTGGTGGACTTTCCACAGCCGGCGGATCCCGTCACAAGAATGAGTCCCTGGTGATGGGTCGTCAGTTTTTCGATGACGTCCGGGCGCGGAAAGCCCAGTTCCTCCAGCGTTCGGATACGGTTGTCGATCACCCGGTAGGAGCCGGCGATGCCGAGACGCTGGCGCATCACGTTGGTCCGATACCGATCCTCATTCGTAATGGCGTAGCTGTAGTCTAGGTCCTGCTCCTTGTCGAACTTCTCTCGTTCCTGTTTGGTCAAGGGGGAGAGATTGAGCATTTCGGATGCTTCGAGGGAAACGATCTCCTGGCCACCGACAAGGTAGACATTCTGGTTTTGGCGCACGAATGGGAAGGCGCCAGCGCTGATGTGGACATCGCTGCAACCGGCAGCACGCGCGCATTGCAGGAAACCATTAAGAAGTTTAATGGCACCCTCGGGATCCAGATCCTTCGCCTGGTTGACCACTGGCCATCCTTGCATCCACTCCTCGCCGGCAGTAAAATCGCGAGGTGCCACATCCTCGATGTTGACGGGTGTCTGGTCCTGGGTGGAGGCAGTGGTGGCACTTGGCGCGGGAGGGGAGGGTGCCACTGCTTCCTGCTCCTCCGCACTCGTGCCTTCGTCCTCGAACATGCTTTCGGGAGGGAACCCAATCGAGCGCGCCTCTTCGACAGACATGTCCACGAGACTCTGCAAGGAGTCCAAGTCGCTGCACATTTCATTGTCGATGACGACCTGCGCGAAGGTTGCCAGGTTCACCTCGACACCGGCGCTAGTCAGCGCGCTGCCAATCATTTCGCATTGTTCTCGGTTCAGAAGTCCCTGAGATACGAGATGATAGCAGAACCATTCAATTTCCTTGTTCATTGGCGGCTCTTTCTTTGAAAAAAGAAAACAATATCGTACAAGACATAGGTGAATGCAGTGACAACTTCAGTATAGCGCACCTAACAGCGTCTTGTCAACGCATCTCCGACAGACGGCATCGAACCATCTATGGTTTACGCATAGCGCAAGCGGACTCGAGTGCCGCGGAGAAAGTTCTTCATCTTGCATTGCGGGATGAGAGCGTCAAGGCAAGGCACGAGGAGGGAGTAGATCCGTGGCACTGTATAAATCGACGAGAGCCGAATGTGGCGAGATGGGCGGCTCCAAGGGCGTGGCGAAGCGGCATACTGTAAAGATTTTTCGCGCAGTCCCTTAGCTGCTGATGCCAGTCGGGATCTACTGTGAAAAGGAAACTGACCAGCAGTCGGTGAGAGCTGCTGCTGCTCTGTCAGATTGACTCCAAAAGAACGCCCAATTCGGAACGCCGAAGAGAAGGAGATCTGGACGTGAAGTTTCTGCAGGAAGATCGATAAGAAGCCAGGCGTTTCTCCAGGATCAAGTGGACACAACCATCCACAAGACACAAGTAGCCTTGCATTCGAGCAGAAAAAAACATTGCCGCTCGCCAACAGAGCGGACACAGGAACGAGGGAAAATCGAAACTATCTACGACGCAAGGTCACGTGGACCTTGCCGCTTTCGAACCGTAGCGCCGTCGTGAACTTCTCGATGTTGGTGAACTCGGCTTTCCCCGTCATCAACGCCTGAATGGGATCCACCCCAATTTTCTTCTTCAAGGCGGGGAGCAGAAGGGGTAGTTTTCCCACACTTGCGCTGGACACCTCGAACTGAATATCGCCAGTGCTTGCCAACTTCGCATAACCCGTAACCACGGTGCTCATGGGGAGTTTTCCAAACAGCTTGGACACTAGAACCAGACGCACTTTTCCCTCTTGCAGGAACTCAATGCTGACTTCCCTTGGCACACGTCCACCTCCCTCGCTCGAGGGCAGTCCCAACGCCACGTTCAAAGCAGCCGTCGCCTGTTCGTTGGTGAAGGATATTGTTGCCGTCTTGCTCTTCCTCGGCGCGAGCGCCTGAATTGCCTTGAATCTGGCTTCGGCGCCTCGTTGCTCCTTCTCGTTGAGCAATCCGGTCCCGACGACGCTGACAGGAAGAAACAGCATGACAAGAAGCAGAGCAAGCGCAGTGAGGATTACGAGCGTTACGATACGCCCTGCAACATGCATCATTTTCTGGAGAGCAGTCTGTTCTTCCGGACCAAGATCCTCAGGCTTGATGTCATCGAGATCAAGCTTCTCGCGACAGCTTCGGCAGAAGATGGCGGTCACCATGTTGTCCGCGCCGCATTTTGGGCATGTAATCATGTTTTCTTATTCTCCGTTGAACTCTTCTTTTTTGTAGCTTTCTTCCCGCTGTCGTCTGTCTTGCTCCCCTTGGGCTTATCCGCCTTGGCAGATATCTCCGTGCCCTGCTTGTCCTTCTTGGCGGATTCCTGGTAGCCTGCGCTCCTGTAGTCCGTCTCGTAGAATCCACTTCCCTTGAAAATAATCCCGGCGCCAGTGCCGATAAGGCGTTTGACTTTACCACCACAAGATTCGCATTCGGTGAGCAAATCCGCCGTCATACTCTGAAACACCTCGAAACGATGGTCACATTCGAGGCATTTATATTCATACGTGGGCATGGCTAAACCGTGTAATTTCAAGTTGAATCCACTTCTGGGATTCTTCTACTCGTAGTATCTGGTCGAAAAAACAGTAATCTAGGCTGAAACGAGTCGTTTTCAAGCTTGGGCGATTGGTTGCAGGAGTTGAAAAAAGAGGAAGAAAGTCTAATAATCGCAGAGATAATGCATTGGGATGAATGGAGCACATGCGTGTGATGCTGACAGGTCGGTCAGGGAGCGATTGCCAATGACGGAACAAGACAGGAACAGGAGCGCGCAATGGATTCGCGATGCGCTTGCCCAGCACGAGGGGCCGCTACTGCGGTATGCCACACGCTTGGCAAGCGGAGATCTCGAACGGGCGCGCGACGCTGTGCAGGACACGTTTGTGAGACTCTGCGAACAGCCACGGAGCAAAATCGAGGACTACCTGGCGCCCTGGCTGTTCCGTGTCTGTCGAAACCGTGTTTTGGAATTGCGGCGCAAGGAGGAACGCATGAAACCTCTTGAAGAGAAGCACGTGAACACACATCCAGCGGACGGGGCAAGCCCGGCGGCCACAGCGGAGCGCAAGGATAGCCTATCGATTATCCTGCGACTTCTCGGTGGCCTTCCTGGAAACCAGCAGGAAGTGGTTCGCCTCAAGTTTCAAAACGAGATGAGCTACAAGCAAATCAGCAGAGTCACCGGCCTATCTGTTACAAACGTCGGTTTTTTGCTGCACACCGCAATCCGCAAGCTGCGTGCCGAGATGCACCAGCTGGAAGCGTAGGAAAGGAGGCTAGACCATGACATCCATGAAAGACGATCCCAGGCTGACAACCTACGTGCTCGGGGAGATGGAACCGGAAGACTCCAAGGCGTTCGAGCGTGAGCTGGCGAACGATCCCGACGCTCAGAAGGAGATGGAAGACATCCGCGTGACGGCCGAAGCGCTGCAACAGGATCTCGCCGCAGAATCTGTGCCTGAACTCACGATGGAGCAGAGGGAGATGATTCAGCGTTACGCACTGGCTGGCCGTGTGCGAAAACCACGTGTCTGGCGGCGATCACTGCTGCGGTTCATCCCCATTGCGGCTGCTGCTGGATTCGCAATCTTCCTGGTTCTCCGAGAGCCGCCATCGACTCCAAGGCCAGTTCCGGTGCTGCGGCCGGCCCTTCCTGAAGCCAGGATGCGGTCGAGCCAGAAAAGGAAAAGTGTGCTCAAGGATGTAGTGAAGATGCAGTCAGCCGAGCAATCGGGCGAAGAGAGTGCCAAACCACTTCTCGCAGCCCAGGGCAGCACCGCGAGAGCGATGAAATCTCTGAAACCCGCGTCTGTAGACGAGGTCCATGGTGCTCGTGGCGCCAAGGTGCAACAGGTGACGCGCAAGGCGTTCGCCATGGCGTCTGCTCAGTCCGTGCGGCACGATGCCGTCGGGAAAGGGAGGAGAGAGAAAACAAGGCGGGCGCCAGAGAAACGTACGCCGCAACCGATGTTGGTGGCATCCATGGATAGGGCAGGGGGCGAGGGCGGCGATCAGATGGGGGAGGAATCGTTTGTCCCCGTCTCGGATCCTACGATGCGTTCGATTTTCTCGATTGATGTGGACACTGCCTCCTACGCTCTCGTGCGGACGCAGCTCAGAAATGGGAAACTGCCTTCTTCCGAGGCTGTGCACATCGAGGAGTTGATCAATTATTTCAGCTACTCCTATCCGGAGCCTCGTGGCGATGTGCCATTCTCAGTCACCATGGATCAGGCTGTGTGTCCATGGGATCCAAAACTACGACTTGTGAGAATCGGAGTCCGGGGTCGCGCAGCCGACTACGACCGACGCGGGATGGCCAATCCTGACAGCAAGCAGGTAGTGCGTGAAACAGTGGCCGAACCGTTGGGAGGCATCCTGAAAACCATCGCCAAAGATGTGGACATTCAGGTTGTCTTCAACCCGCGCCATGTCGCGGCCTATCGACTCGTCGGGTACGCGAATCGCACGTTGGGACGGCGATATCTCAACACCGGCTCCAAGGATGCCAGAGAGGTCAGAGCCGGACATACGGTGACGGCTTTCTACGAGATCCTGCCTGCGGTGGAGGGAGGAGAATTGCTTGCCAGAGAGGATGCCGCAGCATTGCAGGTTCAAGAGAAAACGTTCGACAAGGCTGCCCTCGCATCCGAAGTCCTGATCGTTCGCTTGCGCTACAGTGAGCCTGGAGGAAACACGAGCATGGTGATTGAGACCCCACTCCACAAACAAGACGATGAGGATTGGCACCGTGCCGATTCGGATTTTCAGTTCGGTGCCGCCGTCGCCGCATTTGGCATGATTCTCAGGGGAACCGAACAGCGGGGACAGGCGACGCTTGCGCTGGTCGAAGAACTGGCATTACCGGGAACGGTAGGACGGAAGGACGCCCGCCGCACCGAGTTCCTCGATCTCGTGCGCAAGGCCCGGGCCATCGATCCGCGGCGGTGAACGAGGAGAATGCCGCTGCCCATCAGAGCCGCGGCCGGTGAAGGCGGCACCCTGCACAAATCAGGTGTCGCACGTGTTCATGTCCTGTTCGGCTGACACGACAGCGTCGCAACTTTCACGGTGCTGGAGCCGTAACATCCTTGGGCGGCACCCCGATGAGTCGAATGTTGTCCAAGTACAGATCAAGGCTATCCCCGGGCTTGAAGGCATCGGCGCGACTGTAGAAGCGGAACAGCCAGACGATCTTTCCCCATTTTTCACTGACGCCGATCTCGGCATCGCGCACGTCCCAGCGGATTTCCTTCCAGCCATTGGTGATCTCGTTTCGTTCCAGAATGGGTGTGCTTGGCGAGGCGCCGGAAGCATTTAGCGCCGCATAGACGCGCGGATGGCTGGGACTCTCGCATTTGATGCTGAATGCCACAACAGCCACTTCGCCCCAGAGCTTGCCGTACAGATAGTCGAGCGCGGCGATTTGGAAGCCCTCGGTGGTCTTGCGCTTCTCCTCTATCTCCGGTTGCGTTACCACCCAATGGATGCTGGCCTCTCCTTGAACTTTCTGATCTTTGGCAAGCGTTATTGTCCCGACGCGAAAGCGGCGCGTGCCCTTCGGATCCCAGTTTGGCTGACGGTACGTGGCGTGGACTTTGTCTTTGTCATCGCAGGGCTCGACCAGCGACTGCTCGATATCGGCGCTGGCGGAGACAGGGGAAACGGGCACTTCGCGCGTCACCGGGGGAACAGGCTTTTCGTTGGCCGCCGAGTGTTCGACATCAACGGTGACTCCCGCGGCACGAAGGGCAGTGTGCAACGCGGCAATCTCTCGGGCCACCCGAAGGCGCAGTCGATCATAATCAGCCGGGCCCAGCGCGGGTTCGGGGGGTCTACGCTCAAAATGCCGTATCTGACTACGCCCCGTCTCTTTGCTCATTTGTTTGCAGCGAGTCCGTTCCTTTCCCAGATTGTCGACATGAACCGCAGCGCGCACTTTCGCCAACGCCGCGACTGCCGTCTTCACGAAATCCTCGGGAAGTCCTGCCTGTCTGGCAGCGGTGATGTGCTTCTCGAGCGTGATCAGGTAGCGGGCGTCGTCGATGCCCTCACGCACCGCTTCCCAGCCGATGGTGGGAATGATTTCGCCAGACGCCGGATAGACGTAGTTGTAGCTGTGCGTGTAGTCGCGCAGATCATCTTCGCTGTCGCGCCAGGCCGCCTTGATGCCCCAGCGGTTGG
>JAGLDW010000281.1 GCA_023145395.1 Lentisphaeria bacterium
CGGTTGCGCGCTCCCCCGTCGTAGTACGCCCAATGCGATGCGCCCTGAAGTCCCGCAGCCCACGTCCAGAAGCCGAAGTAGTGGCGGTCTGTGATCGCGTCGACTGGCGCGAGGCCGCAGTCATAGGTCCAGATGGTCTTACCCATTTCCCGCCCCCTGGCAATGGTCTTTTCATCGATGTAGCAGCCTGCAATCCAGACATCGTAGTAGTGTGAACATTTCGGATTGCTGGCGCCGGCCGTTGTGGTACGCAAAGGCAGTTCGGGGTAGCGTGCACGGAAATTGGCCACCCGCTTCATGCAGGCCTCCACCCGGGGTAGACGTTCGTCGGTGGGCTCGTCGATGAGATACCAAAGCAACTCCGGCCACGATCGTTCCCGCGCGGACTCCGCGACAACTTTCCAGACATCGGCGCGATAGCTTTCGGCGCCGATCCACGGTACAGCCGCCCAGTCAGCCACCAAGCCGGTGTCACGCAGGAGGTCGAGTTGGGTGGCCATGGGCATCGGCCCGTTGCGGTCGCGATCGATGCTGATCCAGTCCTTGGCTCCCGGCCAGGCGTACACGGTTGCAGTGGTCATCCCATGCTGGCGCATGTCGAGGTAGAACCTGCGGACGTGTTCGGGAGACTGCAGTTCGGGCGGGAAAAAGGATGGGTTGAAGTACATGAAGTAGTTCATGCCTTCGGGACGGCTCAGGACAACGGGCAACACCTCCAAGCGCAAGAGCAGAGACTGGGCCGGGGCGTTCGCGGGCACGATGCGCACTTTGGTCGCGTATTGCCCCGGTACGGCATTTGGCGGCACCAAGACCGTCAGCCAAAAGCGCCGGGTCGTGTTGGTCGGAATATCCAGTGGACGGTTGCGGATGAGGTAGCATTCGACGCGCTCGAAGGTGCCGGCATCCAGCCAGCGTGTCATCAGTTCGGCAATCCGTATTTCGACACAGGAAGTCGGGATGACTGTGCCGTTCTCCCCCAGCAGATCACCGGCGAGTTCGACCTGGACAGCCCCCAAATCCTTGGATGCGCGAACGGCAAAAGACGCAGGCTCATACTCTCCGGGCGCCGCGAACAACGCCAGAGGTTTTTTCCTCTGGTCTGGACGCGGCAGTGTGCGATGGTTCCCGCGCTCCAACCAGTGCTTGGTGAAGACCGTGTAGTGGCTGGTGGGCGAAACCGTGTCAGTGACAGCTTCGGGAGGAATGGCAAACGAGACCTCCTGAAGCTTCGTGCCGCCGAGATACACGACCTTGCCCCCGGGGCGTTCCCGCACCTTGACTCTCACCTCCATATCCGTTCCGGACATGGGAATCTTCACGGAGCGTTTCTCACCACCTGCAAGCGCGAAACTGCGGGCGTGGCGCTTGCCTCCCTCTCCGACTACGGCTTCGAACAGCAGATTTCGTGCGGCGCCAGTGCTGTTTGTAATGTCGATCCGGGCAGACTCGTCATGCCGTGCAACATCGATGTCATAGCAGAAGGGCCGAAAGTCCATGTCGATGCTCAGTTCCCCGAATTGACTCGGGTCACGGAAGCCGGATCCTGG
>JAGLDW010000282.1 GCA_023145395.1 Lentisphaeria bacterium
TGCAGGCCAACCTGTCGCGCTATGCGCCTGCGGAGTGCGTCATGACCGAAGAGCAGCTGGGTGAGCTGACGCTCGATGCTACCGACACCCTGCTTACGGCATGCGAGGATTGGACGTTCGAGCCATCGAACGCAAATGATTTTTTGCTGCGGCATTTCGACGTCCACTCACTGGAGGGGTTTGGCTGCTCGACCCTCTCGGCCGGAGTGGGCGCGGCAGGCGGAATGCTCTATTATGTAAAGACGGAGCTGCGGAGAAACCTTTCCCACGTCCGGAATCTCCGCGTTAAAAATCCGGAGGACTACATGCTGATGGATGAAACCACGGCAACGAATCTGGAACTGGTGGTCCCGATCAATACTCGCGCCGCCTACAAAGCCACGCTGCTCAATGTGCTGGACTCAACCTGCACCGCCATGGGTGGCCGCCTGCTACGCGAGTGGCTGCTACGTCCCCTAAACGATTTGGAACGGATCCATGCGCGGCACGATGCGGTAGAATTGATGGTGAGCAATCAAACCTATCTGCGCTCCCTGCGCGATGTGCTGGGCGACATCAAGGATGTGGAGCGGTTAATCTCTCGCATTGGTTCAACAAGTGCCAACCCGCGCGATGTGCGTGCCATGGGCGCATCACTCCAACAGATGCCCCTCGTCAAATCACTGCTCTCCGGAAAAGGCACGATGCTTGAATCGTTGGGAAAACAGATGACCCCCCTGCCGGAACTAGTGGCGCTGATCGACTCGGCGATCGTGGATGAACCTCCGCTGAATCTGAAGGATGGTGGCATGATCCGTCCGGGCTACCACGCAGAACTCGATGAACTGCGCGACGCGGCGATGCAGGGGCGCAAGTGGCTGGCGGATTTTCAGGCCTCGGAGATCGAGCGAACAGGGATTAAGTCGCTGAAGGTTCGGCACAACAAGGTGTTTGGATACTACATCGAAATCAGCAAAAGCTATCTCGCCGATGTTCCGGAAACCTACATCCGCAAGCAGACCCTCGTGAATGCCGAGCGTTTTATTACCCCCGAACTCAAGGAATATGAAAATAAAATCTTCGGCGCGCAGGA
>JAGLDW010000283.1 GCA_023145395.1 Lentisphaeria bacterium
CGCAACCGACGCCGCAACCATTAACCTGCTCAGTGCAGCCGGAAGCCGATGGCAACGCCAATACTGGGGGGCGTCGAGCTGGTCGGGCTACGTCGCCTACCTCTCGTTCTTCCGACACGTAGCCAGACTCCCGATCGACTACTCAAAATGGGCCGCCCACGAGCGCTTGGCTGAGTTGAGCTGGGGCAGATGGCTACACAAAAACTTCGCGGTAATCTGCCATCGCCCAACCGTCCTTGCAGTCGATGAAGATCGTCGCCCGCATTGCGAGGATGGCCCGTCGCACAGTTGGCCGGACGGTATCCGCTGGCACTACTGGCACGGGGTCCGAGTCCCCGCTCAGTGGATCGAAGATAAAGAATCGATCAATGTTGCCGAGCTACTCCGGGAGCCGAACGCCGAGAAACGCAGGGCCGGCTGCGAAATCGTCGGATGGACCGACGTAATTGCCAAACTGAACCCCACAACGATCGACAGAGATCCGAACCCTCAAGTCGGAACACTACTCAAGGCAGATCTGCCCGACTCGCCAGGTGAATACTTTTTGCAAGTCGAATGCGGAACAGGGCGCAAGTTTGCCATACCTGTTCCGGAACATAAAACCGCCATCGAGGCTAACGCTTGGACCTACGGCCTCACGGCCGAGGAGTACAAGCTAATGGAGACACGAACATGATTGAAGTTAAGAAAATGGCAGCCCAGGGTGACGTCCTCTTTCGCCGAGTTGAGTCGCTACCCGAGGGATACGAGAAGAGCGATGACAAGGTCATTGCTCACTCGGAGACAGGCCACAACCACGTGGTAGTGGGCAACGTTGACGTTTTTCGCAATCCCGACGATCCGATGATTGCGTACCTAATCGTTAAGGGTGACGCCCAGATCGAGCACAAGCGTGGATGGGATACTCACGAGACGCTGAGGCTCAAGGGTGAGCCAAAGGGCGAGGTTATCTGGGAGATCCGCAGGCAGCGAGAGCACACCCCTGAGGGTTGGCGACGGGTCGAGGACTGATGACCCTAGCCCTCTACATCGCCTTAGGCGTCGTCGGCTACTCGGTGGGTGCGGGATGGTCCTTGTCGAACTGGCGAACGCGACCGACATCTGCGAGGGCAACGAGGAGTGGTTACGCGGATTCAGCGAAAGCATCGAGGGCATCCACGACGAGTTGGTTAGAGCGATTGGAGCGAGCAATGTTTAGTGCCGGAACAGTACTTTGCATGCTCGGCTCATGGAGTTTCCCCGATGAGTGAAGCCGAAAACTTCAGCGGCTCTCGAATATTCCCCGACGACATGTCGGGCGTGCGTCTGGTTCGCAGCCAAGCTGGGATGGACTTGCACGATTTCGCTCGCTATTGCGTGGCACCCGCAAACAAGCGACGCCATATCGTCGCTCAGTGGGATACACTATGAGATTCCGCGCCCCACTCCGCTTTGCACCCTGGCCCAACGGACCGCACACCTCGCGAAAGTGCGTCGTCTGCGGCGAGCTATGGTTGCCATGGAAAGGTTCGCGGTTGACCTGCCACGCCCGGTGCCTGTTGACCGAGCCGGCGCAGCTGGCGTTGCTCGATGACCCGCGGTCCAACGAGAAGATCGCCGAGGACCTAGGGGTTACGACAGCCGTCGTTCGGGCTTCCATTTTTGCAGCGAGAAAATTGCGATGAGTGACACTATCTAGTTCGTTGAAATCGCACGAAATCAATTAGCGTGACCACGATAACAAACGGTTGTGTAAGTGCTTGTAATCGTTAACGTATGCATTACAGTGGTCACGCTAGTATAGTGTCGTGGTAAGCACGTGTAATTACTACATTGTGACGTACTTGAAGGGCGCGGGTGATTAATAGGTTTGACATTCATATCTGATTGGTGTACCTTTAAATCATGGACACAACACAAATCGCAATCGCCCGCTCAATCTCGCACAACGAGATCGTCACCGTCGAAGTTGACGACCCCTACGCCGCCCTGAGCGCACTGAGCGCCCTGGAGTACAGCACAGACTCCGTGGAGACCGACCGCGGCATCGAGGTGTGGGGCTGGACAGCCGAGACTGCTGAGGGCTCACAGGACTGGCGCCTCCTCTTCGTGGAGGCTAACTAGTGTCCGCCGGCGGAGCCCGCAAAGGGGCCGGGCGCAAGCCACTTTTTAGCGCCAGGGCCGAAACTAAACTCTACGCCGAGGCCACCGACCTGTACGCATGGCAACTGTACGGACGACATGAGGGAGGGATGCAAGCATGGATACGGCGCGCGCTTAACGACGCAACTCCTACAGCCTACCGTGTAGCGGTGCTATTCGACGGAGACGGAAGCCGCTGGGTAACCGAGGATGATCGAGAGCTGCACGACGTGATTGTCGAGCACGGCGGCGAGAAAACCGCCACAAACGATAGTCGTGACGAGCGTTGGCAGTTCGCCGATCAGTCAGCGATTGTCGTCTCCGAATCGGCCTGGGATGTTGGATTCGGCTGGCTCGACGACTGCTGTTGCTGGCGTGGAGCGCAGACAGACAATGAGGACTGGGGCGGACACAATCGAGATTGTAGCTGGTCTCGGCCGACCGTAGATCTGGTCGTCGGCGGTCCGTCGGTGACTCCAACGCTGCAGCCGATTGTGGCACCCTGCTCTGGTACTCCGACGTCGGTTGCGGCGGAGTCGGACTCAACGGAAACGCTGAGTGGACCGACGCCAGCTCGGCCGAGGACGCCGTGCAGCGAGT
>JAGLDW010000284.1 GCA_023145395.1 Lentisphaeria bacterium
CCTACGGAACTGACATGCGCCCTCCACAGACTTGCTGGACAAGTGATATCATCTATGCTATCATATTGATGTCGTGATGAACACCACACTGTCTGGAGGTATGGCAATGGCTGCGATCACACTTCGGGGGATGAACAACGATACGCTGGAACGGTTGCGTGCTATGGCTCGAGAGAACGGGGCTAGCATGAACCGTCTAATTCTTGGTTGGGTCGAGGAAAATCTTGGCAAGCCGAGGAAGGCCGCCGACAACAGATACCATGATCTCGATGACCTTTTCGGACAAATGCCCGATGAGGATGCTGCCTGCGTTGCCGCGTCCTCCGCTGAACAGCGAAAGATTGATCCAGAACTGTGGGAATCATGAAAATTCTCATTGACACCAACATCTACAGCGACGCGATGCGTGGCGCCAAACCAGCCGTGGACATTCTACAGCGGGCAACCGAGATTCTTCTCTGTCCTGTGGTCCTGGGCGAACTGTTTGCCGGTTTTCGCAAAGGAGCACGGGAAGCAGTGAACCGGGAACAGTTATGGCGCTTTCTGGCCTCCCCGAGGGTCCGTGCGGTAGCAATGGGGCAGGACACCTCCGAGTTCTATGCAACAGTGCTGGACGGACTGCGCCAGAAGGGAACTCCCATCCCCACGAACGACATCTGGATTGCTGCGTCCACGATGGAACATGGTGCCAGACTTGCCACTGGAGATCGTCATTTTCAAAATGTCGATGGACTCCTCGTGGCCCAAATCCACCGACCCTAGGGAAAGCATAACATGAGCAATGCACCGAACTCGTTCGATACGTCGGGGCGTCCCCAGTTTCGTCTAGGTTGTCAGACGATCACTTGGGACAATGAACGCAGCGAGAAGCGGGACTATACGGTCGAAGCCGTCGCGAAAGCCGGGTATGAAGGCCTTGAAATTGGCGCGCGGTTTCTCGACTTGGACAATCCTCGCGGGTTCAAAGATGTCCTCGACCGCCATGGCGTCCAGCTTGTTGCCTTGCACACGGGGTGGCATCCATTCCTGGACCAGGAATCCCCGGAAAACGTGAGCGAGGTTGATCAGGCAATTGCGTTCGCGGCTGAGATCGGGGTTCCATTCCTCGTTATGAGCGGCAATGAGAAGAAGCAGGCCGAAGACATCGAGTCGGTGGCCGGTCTTAACGATATCGGTAGGAAGTGTCGGGAAAACGGTGTCACCTTCTGCTATCACAATCACTGGTGGGAGATCCGGGACCATGGGCGGCTTCTTGCGGAGATCGCGAGGCGCACCGATCCGGCGCTGGTCTCGTTCTGCCCCGATATCGGCTGGGTCCGCAAGGCCACGCCGAACGTGATCGACATGCTCCGTGTCATCGAGTCGCGCATCCGCATGGTCCATTTCAAAGACTACGTGGCCGATGGCCTCGAGCCCAAGGACAACGAGACCGAGTTTGGCCAGGGCATCATGGATTTCGACGAAGCATTCACCTTCCTCAGGGGACTCGATCTGGATGAACTGTGGGTCGTTGCAGAGCAATGGAAGTCCTCGGTTCATCATCTCCCCCCTGAGGAGTCCATCCGCGCGAATGCGGAGTTCCTGAGTACGTTTTCAGAGTGCCATAAACCCACTCCGGCAAATTCCGAATTCTTTTCCGCCACAGAGAGGACTGAAACATGTCAAACGAGAATCCCATTGGTGTAGCCGTGGTGGGCTGCGGGCGTATTGCCCAGCACTACGCGAAAAGCCTGTTGAGTCGACCTGACCGCGTTCGCCTGGTCGGAGGGTTCGACATCATCGGGGAGCGCACGGACGAGTTTGCGTCAAAATATGGTGGCAAGGCCTACCCCGACTACGCTGCCTTGCTCGACGACGACGAGGTGGAGATCGTCGTGAACCTGACCACTCATCAGGCGCACGCCATGGTCACTGGTCCCGCGTTGCAGGCAGGCAAGCACGTGCACAGCGAGAAGCCGCTGGCATGCAATCGAGAGGACGCCCGACGTCTCCTGCAACTGGCCGAGGAAACGGGTCTGAGACTGAGCTGCGCGCCCTTCACATTTCTCGGCGAGGCCCAGCAGACATTCATCAAAGCCGCTCACGAGGGAGGTGCGGGCAAACCGCTCGTGGTCTATGCGGAGATGAATCATGGCGCCATCGAACGCCGGAATCCGCGTCCCATCCCGTTCCTTCAAAAAGGGGCGGGCCCCCTGCTGGATGTAGGTGTCTATGGGCTTACTCTGATTACGGCAGCACTGGGTCCGGTGACACGGGTGACAGGTTTCGCCCACATCGTGCAGCCGGAGAGGGTGATCCGAACAGGACCGGATGCCGGCCAGCATTTTCAGGTCGAAACTCCGGATCAAGTGGTGGGAGGACTGGAGTTCGCATGCGGCACGGTGGGCCGCATAACCGCGAGTTTCCGCGCGGGCAAGTCTAGGCAGGCCAACGGCGCCGAGATTCATGGCGAGGGAGGATCGCTGTTTCTGGAATCCAACACAAACTTCGACTGTCCGGTGGAGCGCTACGATCTCGATGCCGAGCAGTGGTCGCCGATTCCATACGGCGCCGAGCCATTCAAGGGGATCGAGTGGGGCCGGGCCGTCTTCGACTTGGTCGATTCACTGCGAGCAGACACCCTCCATCACTGCACTGGACAGCAGGCCTACCATGTTCTCGATATCTGCCTGAGTATTCTCGAGTCGGCCGAAATGGGACGCCCTGTCGAAGTTACCAGTCGCTTCGACATCCCATCTCTGATGCCTTGGGCAACCGGGCAGTAGGGACAGTGGTGCGACCTTGCAGGAGCTGCCGCGAAAAGGGTTTCGCGGCTAGTGACAGGTGATCAGTCATCAGTTATCGGTGATCTTGCGATGCAATTTGTGTTCTTGTTTGGAGTCAACTTGATGGATTTGCGGTATTCTCACCGATCACTGAA
>JAGLDW010000285.1 GCA_023145395.1 Lentisphaeria bacterium
GTCCGATCTTTTCGCGGCGGCTCTTGCGGGGACCCGATCAAGAGGGAATGGACATGACTTCGACGGAACGCGTTCGCATTGCTTTAACCGGAGGGCAGCCCGACCGTGTGCCTGTCGTTGAGTTTGTGATCGACGAAAAGGTCTGGCGTGCTGCAATGTCAGATGCCTGTGATTGCGCCGATTTTATGGATCGTGCGGGGTATGACTGCGTTGGCTGTGGCGCTGCGTTCCAGCGGGTCAAGGAAGAGGCGGACGGTACCTACATTGACGAATGGGGAGTGCGTTACATGCCGGGTCCGGAGGCGGTTGCACACCCCATTGAAGGTCCCATCGCGACCTTGGAAGATGCGCATGCTTGGACTCCGCCAGATCCCGACGCACCCCATCGGCTGGCCACTTTGAGGGACTATGTGGAGCGCTATAAGGGCCGTCGTGCCATTTGCTTCCATCATCGCGCCGCATTCATGTGGTCGGCCTATCTCATGGGGCTGGACAATCTGCTCCTGAATCTGATCGCGGATCCGCCTCTAGCGGAGACGGTCATGGACAAGGTGCTGGATGTCAACATGCGGGTGGTGCGGGGCGCCATTCGAGCCGGCGCCGAGGTGATCATCCTGGGCGACGACTATGCGCACAACCAAGGACCCATGATGAGCCCGGTTGCATTCGAGCAGTTCATCGCGCCACGACTGAAGAGAATGGTCGATTTGATCCACGACGAGGGTGCGCTCTGCATCAAGCACTCCGACGGCAACATCTATCCGATCCTGGACGCCATCGTTGCCACTGGTCCCGACGGTCTGAATCCGATCGAACCGGTCGCGGGCATGACCTTGACCGAGACTCGGCGGCGCGTGGGGTCGCGTCTCTGCCTAGTGGGCAACATTGACTGTGGTCAGCTACTTTGTTCAGGAACACCCGACGAGGTCCGCAAGGCCGTGCGCCAAGCCATTACCGATGGTGCTGCGGATGGCTCGTTCATGCTCAGTTCCTCCAACAGCATCCATTCGAGCTGCAACCCCGAGAACGTCCTGGCCATGCTGGACGCCGCGCGTGAGTACGGGGCAGTATGAGCAAGCGCCAAGGGGCGCCGACGACCAGAGATCCCGTGTGCGTGCAACTTGAGTCTGCGCAGGGATTTTGACAGGAATGACAAGATGAATCCAGAAAGAGCAGCCCAGGCATAGTCGATCCCAGGAACCTTGCCACGGGCCACGAGATTCCACACGCTTCGCTTCCGAGGTAGCGCGGACTTTTTCTAGTCGGCTCCGGCCCAGCATTTTGGGCATTCTAGTCCGGAGATCGGTTAGTGGATGGTTCAGGGGTGGAGTTGTAGGCGTCGGATTCTTCGGCGACTTCGAGGTCTTGGTCGATGTACTCGTGGACTACCTTGCCGTCGCGCCAAAGGATGAGCGGTTCGCCCCATTGGCGATGCTGCTCGACAACCTTGGCGAAGGTGAGGGTCATGCCACGGCGGACGGCTTGCCCTTTTGTGGATGCTGTATTCATGTGTCATACTTTCCGGCCATTTGACGGATGACCTTGTATGTTTCGGGGTCGATAATGGTTTCGCGATCACCATCCCGCTCGTAGACCTGTCTTGGGGGGGCGCCGGAAGAATCGAAGATGGCGACAAAATCGAGGTGCTGCCAGTAGAGGTCGAAGAGGTTACGCACCGTTTGCGGGAACCTGCGCTCCGAGACGGATTGTGGGATGTTGTGCCCCCCATGGTGCACACGTTCACGAACCCGGTTGATCGTGATACGCACTGACGGCACCCACAAGAAAATCATGTTTATCTCAAAACCGGCTTCACGGGCCGCCATCAAGTGCTTGACGTAAGCACGACCGCTCAAGGTCGTTTCAAGTGCAAAGGAACGTCGGCTTTGGATCCGCCCACGCAATTCAGTCAGCAGAATTCGCCCCGCTTTGAAGGCGGCCGCTTCAGGGGCCAGCGGCGACAGGCCCCGGGCGATTTCATCGGCATTGAGGAAGTCGCAGCACCCGACGGCTTCCGGCAAGAAGGTCATGGCAAAGGTGGTCTTACCCACGCCATTTGGTCCTGCTATGACGTAGAGCTGGGGTGGAGAATCAGGTTTGTTGTCGGGCGTGTCCCGCGTCATCTCACCAGCCTCCAATAAATACCAGAGCCCTGTTAGCCGGGAGGGGTGGGGAGAGTTGCACGCTCCGTTACCCCAGCCGCACATGCTCTAGTACTATACTCAGGAGTGACCCAAATCCCATCCGCTGGGAATAGGCGAAGGTACTTGCCAGAGGGCATCCGGAAAGGGTCAGGAACCACAGATGACCCCAGCGCGCCGTTGGCTGCAACCAAAGCCGGGAGTTTGGGGTTACCCCAGTATATTCCGCATGACAGACAACAATTCTTTTGTCATCTATTTCGTGTTTTTCGCGTGGTTGGCTTGTGGGGCTGCCACATCCACCAGGTCGCGTCCGCGCAGCAGTTTCACGCACGCTGGCTTCTTGCCGTCTTCGATTTGCGACAAGTCGAGCGTGCGGACTCCGCTGGTCGCAGCCTGTTCCAGGAGCGTCTCGCCGTTCGCGCCGGCCACCACCAACCTGCACCCGTCGGTCTCCCCCGATATGGTCACGCGCAGCGTGGCGCCCTCACGGGATATACTCATTCGCCGCTGCAATTTCGCCACGCAGGCCACGTCGTCGCGCGTGAGGTAGATCGACACGAACGCCAGACCCTCGCGCATTTCCGGGATGATCTCGCGGCAGGCGAGCATGTCGAAGAGGTGTTCGCCGGTACCCAGGCTGACCGCCAGCGCAGTTCCCTCGAAGGTATGTCCAGCCGCATTGTAGAGATGATACATGGTCTTGCCCGCGCCCCGGAAACGGTTCACGTACACGCGCGGCGCGGCTCCGGTGGTCACCAGCAACGGATACACGTCGCGGCTCTGGTACACATCCTCGTTCTCGGCCAGGATCGTGTAGAAATTCAGCGGGTAGTACCTACCGAAGCTCTCGACCGCGTTCCAGAACTTCTTGCGGTCTTTGAGGTCGGCCTTGCGGTGGTCGAGTTCGTATACTTTGCATTCCGGGAAGTAGAACCGCTGGGCGTTGCACTCCAGGGGTCGCAGCGGGTTGGCTTGCCCGGTCAGGTCGTACGTGATACAGCCCTCGAGATATTGCATGAGATAATCGTAGCCGGGGTGTTCGGTGGTCAGCACCAGGTTCGGGCGCGCCTTGTCCATTGCCTCGTGGACCATACGGGTGGCCTCGGCGGTGGCTTTTTGCCATTGGGTGATGCCCCGCTCTGCGTACGTGTGGTCATGGGTTTCGTCGTAGCAGGCCCAGCCACGGTGTCCGTATTCGTCCAACCGGATTCCATCCGCGCCAGTCTCGCGCATGACCCGACCCATTTCTTTGGCGACCCACTGCCGCACTGCCGCCAAGTCGTGGCATGGGTTCCAGACCATGTAGTTGCGCGTCTTCTTCCCATCCTTCCCGACCACACCCCACTCCTTGCCATAGGCCTGGCCGGTTTCGCAGGCATCGTGCAGCCGGAATGGATCGGTGTAGAGCGTCACCAAGTCCGCTCCCAGATCGCGGTACGTCTGGATGGCCTCCCGAAAGGCGGGCAGCCCACCGAAGCGTTCGTTGTATCCCCGGTAGTCATCCGGCGCGTTGTTCCACATTTTATTGCCTGTGACCGGGTCGTCCACAAAGTAGCCTTTCCAGCGTTTGCGTTGCGCCTCGGTCATCACCGTGTCTAGCTGATCCATCGGCGTGCTGAAGGGCCCCACTTCGGACCAGTCCCACCAACTCATCAACTCGGTGCAATCGGTGCGCGGCCTGATAATGTCAGTGCGATACGCCCCATCGCGGAACAGGTATCCAGTGCCCCAGCCCGCCGCTATCATATTGTGGCAGGTGCGCAACTTTGAGGGGTACGGGCGAAATTTCCAGACCTCGTGCGCCCAGTCCGCGTACCGTTGCATCGCCACATGCCAGTCGCCCGGATGCGCGGCGATAACCGCGTCCGCAGGCGCAAAACTCTCCCCTGGCTCGCGCGTGCGCCGCAAATATTCATACGTGAACCCGGTGCCCGGCACGGCTTCCAGCGGATTTTCCCACTTGTATTCGTCGCGCACTTTCATCGAGAGGCGGTCGGCTCGCACACCGGACATGCCCGGGATGTATTTGCGTAGCGCGAGGACCTTGTGCCAGCCCTCAGCGTCATCGGCGCGAACATACATTCCCCCACCCTTTGCGGGACTGAAAATGTCCATCACCTGATACAGCGCCTCGTGGTCTCCATAGCCCTTGCGTATGAGCGCGGGTTTGTCGGCGATGATCCCCCCACCCATCGGGAAAAAGTAGTAGTCATCCGCCGGATCATCCGACACCGCCAGCCCGGCCATGTGGGGGAACGCCAGTTTGAAGTCCACCGGCACGTCCCCTGTGTTGCTCACGTTCATTGCCAGTCGCAGTCCCTCGTCATTAACACCAACGGTCAGCTTTGCGGCCAGCGCGGGCTTGGGCAAGACCAGGTTCGCCACGAAGCCGGTCTCCGTCGCGGTGACGCTCTCGCACACGAAATCGCGGCTGCCTGCATAGCGCTTCCCGTCGATCTCGACCAGGAACAGCAGAACGTCCGCGGGTGAGCGCAGCATCTCGGTCTTGGTGTATTCGTGGAACAGCGAAGTCATGCGCAGCTTGCCGTCGGTGCGGAAGGTGCAGCGCACCGACGGACTGGTGAGCGTGATGGTGGTTCCCTCTATCTTGCAGGCCGGTGCTCGATGCGGTGCCAGGGGCGGACACGGACTGATCACCGGCGCCATGTCAATCGGCTTCGGTCGCGGATGGAAGTCCCCGTGTCCAGTCAGCGTCACGCTCCGCAGCGTCGCCACCTCGGAAGCGGTTACCAGCAGGCCACTCGTGTGCCGGGGGCGATTCGCGGGCAGCGTCTGGGTCAATCCCTTGACCGGTTCCATCGCCTTTCCCGCCTCATCGAGCCACACGAAATTCATCGACCCATCCGCCTCAATCACGGCTGTGAGTGGTCGCAATTGGTCGAATGCCTGCGGGTGCCACTCGACCCGTGCGCTCTGCCCGACGGCCAGCGCCAGCCCGTCCGCATTCCCCTGCGCGTCCCTTGCCCCCGCGTACAGAATCAACCCCGTCGGATCGTCCAGCGTCGGGGTCGCGCTGGGGCGCCACTTCGCCATCGCAGTTGTGTCCCTGGTTATCAGGTACAGCCGGACCATGTACTCGCCGTTGCCGCCGGGAATCGTCAGCTTCTCCTGGGTCCAGTTGGTTCCGTCGAAAGTCACCGCCGAGTTCCCGCGCCGGGCGGAGTTGTCGATCCCCAGGTACATGTAGTCATCGTTCTTGTCGCCCGGGCCTTTGCGGACGAGAATTTCGTTGATCCCGCGCACGAGTTCGTCTCTGGGGATTGTAAAATCGTGCCAGCCCGGCTTCACCGACATGCCCTGGCCAAACACGGGTACACCGCAGTCGGTGCGGTAGCTGTGGACCGTGTCGTTGACGACCAGTTCGAACACTTCATCGAGCCCGTTGACCTCATCTCCACCGTGCCACGAGTAGTCGTGCAACACTAGATACGCCGACAGCCGCACCTCGCGCGTCTGCTCCCAGACTTCCGCGGGAAGGTCCGTCAGATCGAGTGTCTTCCTAGCCTGGTACGGGGAGGAATTCTGGTGGGTGATGCCAGTGCTGGAACCGCCCCACTCCCCGTTGTCATCCCGCACGACGTAGACGCCATTTGCGGGCGACTCGACGATGGATGGCACCGCCCACGCGGTCGGTCCAGCAACGCTCATCATCGCCCCCACTAGACTGCCAATCATAAAACCATGCCGCATAGTCGGCTCCCAAAAGTTGATCGAAGTTCGGTTTGTAGGCCTATCCCAAAAAACTAGGGTTGGTTGCTTGGTGATACAAGGACCAAAGCCACCGCGGAAAGGGTTTCGCGGTCAGTGACAGGTAATCACTCATATTCTGGATTTCAGACTATGGACTTGGCGGTCGATGTGTGTAGGTTGAAAGCAGATGTCAGAAAATGGAGTGTGCAAAGATGAAATGCTGTTCAACTCCGTGGGCCTATATTCTTGTCATCTCGCGGGTTCTTTCCCCAGTGAGCCGGATGACTGTGCAGGAGGGAAATACGTCCAAACGGGGGCTTCGGCCGGCGTTGCTTTGCTTGGCATGTGGATGTTTTGGACTCTGTCTATTGGTGGTGCCTGTGTCCGCCGCCGAAGACTCGGCCCGGAGGGTTTTTTTCGAAGATGGCTTTGAGGAGCCGACGACTTGGCGCACCTGGCCTGGGGGTCGCCAGCGGGGGGAGATCGTGGCGGAAGCACCACGGCGCGGGGCAACCTGTCTGAAACTGCATAGTGGTCCCAAGCCGGTTCTCTATGTCTACATCAAAGTGCGGCAGCACACGCGCTACACAGCGTCCTTCTGGCTCAAGAGCAAGGACTCGTCGGGACGCTTTGGACTGAACCTGAACTTCAATCGCAAGGGCGGAGGCAATGGCAGTGCAGGGAAGCGATCATTGCCCCTGGACATGCCGAAGGAGCAGGATGGCTGGAAGCTGGTCGAAGCGTCCTTCACCACGCCCCCCGCTACTGGTGTGCTGCAGTTGGGGCTGGATTTCACGCGCACATCCGGAGAGGTCTGGCTGGACGATGTGACCGTTGACGAAGTCGAAATCCTCCGTGGTCCGCAAAGACTGGTGCCCTTTCTGAAAACGACCACCCCCAAAGTCGCTGCCGATCGTGCCGTCTTTCTGTTCACCACAAGCGCCGACCACACCGCTTCCGCATCGCCCGACATGCCATCGATGATCACCTTCAAGAACTTTGGCAAAATCCACAAGCCACGGTTGGTTCTTGATCTGCCGAACGGATTCCGACTGCTCAATGGGATTCGATACCTGACGGTCAGTCCGCCTACGCCGATTGTGCGGGAGGGGAAGGCGTTCAGCAGGTATATCGTGTCTCAGTCGCGCCCAGCCGGCTGGTTTCGGCTCTTCTGGACCACTTCTCTGGCGCCAGACACGACAACAAGCGTCTTCTACTGGGCCGAATGGGATGGAGGTCGACAGGAAGAGAGGCGTTTGCCGGTGGAAATTGTCGCGATTCCCTCCGTATCCCCTCCAAAGCACCTCATCACCTATCTGTCGGTGCCCTGCGACCTTGCTATCGCCTGGCCGAACTATGGGCAATACAGGGCAATGGGCCTCAACACCCTCGACATCTGGCCCTACACACGCAACCGTGAAGACTGGGCAATCCGAATGCTGGACGAAGTCACACGGAGGGCGCGAGCCAAGGAGATCACGGTTGGAGCCTGGCCGGGCGAGTGGTGGTGGCGCGAGGCGAGAACACAGGATGTCGATGCCCAGGCCATGCTCGTCGATGGGAAGAGATGCGAGAGGCTGTGCCCGTCCTATCGCGGCTCCCACTACCGTAGCGTGCTCGACCACGGCATGTTCCTTGCCGACAAGGGGATTGGGCTGCATGTGTTCGATCCTGAAATATACCGTCACGGAGACGACATCTGCTTTTGTCCACGCTGCCAGAAATTGTTCAAATCCTATTGGGAACAGCATCATCCGCAGGTTCCCTTCGTGTCGCCGACCGAGTTTGAGCGGATGCCGGAGAAGTATCCGGAGCAACACGTGGCCTGGGGGGAGTTCAAGACGGGACAACATGCCGAGATGTTTGCACAATACGCCTTGGAGGTCCGTCGGCACCTCGTCCAGAAACAGCCGGACAAGGCACTCGCACTCATGGCGTACACGACCTATCACAAAGACTGGGACTCGTTTTTTGGATACGAGGATTTCCGCAAATCACCGGTGTACACGCTTGCGCTCGAGAACCCCGTGGCGTTCGCCCAGTGCTTCGATGTGATCGCGCCGATGATCTATCCCGACATCTATGCCAAGGGCGGCTCCTACGACATGCTCCTACCTTGGCAGGATGTCGTGTCCTGGCGCCGCCTCATCGGTGGAAAAGCCCGTGTCGCACCCCTTCTCAGCGCGGGGTTCCCATTCCACCCCTACCACTGCGACCTCTCGCCACAGATGGTCAAATGGCAAATTTTCGAAGCGGTCGCCGGGGGTGCGGTTGGATTCGGTTTCTGGGGAGTGTGCCCGTTGGACGCACGTGACATGCGCTCCATCCGCGATGCCGTCGCCACCATTCTACCCGTCGAAGACCTGCTCGTCTCGGGGAAGCCGGCATCGGACTTCACGGCATTGGATGGCCGCGTGTTCGTGAAGGGCATTCGTTCGAAAAAGGGAACGGTGGTGCTCGTTTCGGAGTATTCCAACGAACCGAAACAGGACAGAATCAAGTGTCCAGTCACCCGCCCCACGAACGTCTACAGCCTGCCAGACATGCAATTGCTACAGAACATCACTCCAGCCAATCCTGTCTTTGACGTGCATTTGGGGGTGGAACGAGCAAAGCTCCTGCTCCTTCGTGAAATCCGACCC
>JAGLDW010000286.1 GCA_023145395.1 Lentisphaeria bacterium
AATCGCCCGGGGATGAATGCAGACAGTGGGAGACGCGGGAAGTTGTATCCGGGCAGGAAGCCTTCACTGGCGAAGTAGCGATAGCTGTAGAAGTCAGACTGGGCGATGTTGGCGGCTTCAGTGAGCAGCGCCAGCTGTTTCTCGGCTTCTGTGCGTAGCCGTTGCGCCCGCTTCTTGTCCTGCGGACTTCGTGAGGCATCTAGCACAATCTCGCCTTGTTTTCGTGACTGATCATGCGCGGATCTATACAAGTCGCGCCAACGGTTGCAGGCTTGATCGAAACTGACACGCACGGCATCGAGCACGCCATCCAACCAGTCGTCGCGGAACCAGTCTGTGTGTTCGAGATCTTCTCGCACAGTCTCGATGATGCGTTCTGCGCGTTCTCTGGCTCGCCGCTTGGCCGCAGCATCGTCCAACGCATCATCGACATGAGGTTGGAAGCAGGCGGCAGGAGGCTGCGTACTAAGATCGAGCAGATCTGCCAATGTCTTCCCAAGCTTGAGTCCCGACTCCGCGAGCCAGAGCGCGTGGATGTGAGCCTTGAGCAGATCCTCGTTCGTCAGATCAATGGGCGGAGGGCTGACCACGCCAGACACCATCTGCTCGGGATGGCGGAAGTAATACTGATCATGTGGGCTGCCACCGGAGCAGTATGTGAAGACCATGGCCGCCTGTCCGCTTCGCCCGGCACGCCCGCTGCGCTGGGCGTAGTTGGCCGGTGTTGGCGGAACGTTCCTGAGATTCACAACGTTCAGTTGCGCGATATCAATGCCCAGCTCCATTGTCGGGGAGCAGAAGAGGATTGGAAGATCGCCGCTACGAAATGCCTTTTCCCGCTGCTCACGCACAATGCTAGGCACCTGAGCTGTATGTTCGTGCGCGTGGATACCTGTCGTTTGCGGGGCCACTTCACGGTAGTAGTCGACGAAGAAACGATTGGGCGGTGCAGCTTCCGTGGATTCGGATGGCTGTCGGATGGCATCACGCAGACCGGTTGTTCCGTCCCCTGAGTACCAACGAATGGCGGATGCTTCCAGCTGATAACCGGGATCGTCGTCAGGATCACGCCCGCCCTTCGACAAGAGGCCATAGGTTCGCAGACCCTCCAGGAGTTGTAGGATGATCTCGCCTGTTTCGTCCATAGAGAGTTTGGATTCGTAGTCTGGGAATGTGGTTGTTCGACGGAGGTATCTTCCGAATCCGCCGCGTGGCGAGATGTAGACATGCTCTTGTGTGTCAAATCGTTGTCGCGATCTTGGATAGGCCATGGCACTCTGAGCAAGATTCCTGAGCATCTCGTTCTCGTCGAAGCCCCACGGAGGAGCCAGCCGCTGGTGGCTGCGTTGGAGCATGCCCTCCTGATACTGAGAGTCAAGGTAGTCGACACGAATGGCCAGCTGGCGACGAAGATCATCGAGGAGAACCTTGGCGAGCTTCGCGCGGACGTGTGGTTTCGCCTCAGCCAATGCGAGGTGGGCGTCCTTCCACTCATCTTCGTCTGCGCACGCTTCCTCCAGGTAAGGGAAGCCAATCCGCAGGAGTCCCGTTTGTTCCAAATTGGGAGCGAGAATACGCCAGCCTCGGCGAAGGTCGCGATAGAGCCTGTACGTGACCACTTCACGCATGGCAGCGTTGGTTTGATCCCTGGCATTGCCCTTGATGCCTGGGTCGAAGGCATACGTGTCAAGAGGGAAGCCTAGCTGTTCGAAGACCTTGCTGGGCAGTTCATCATGTCCGATTCCCTCTTCGCCAGCGGCTGCTACAGCTCGCTGCAGTGCAGAGCGGAGCAGTCCTACCTCGATGAAGTCGTTGAAGTGCCCCGCCTGAAGCGATGCATCCTGTCTGTTGTCAGTGAAGCTCAACAGCTTGCTCGCAGCTGCATCGTAGCCTGATGCCTCCATATTGCGAATCATGGACAGGGTCAGGATTGTCGTGGCTGTACTGCGCCCTTCAGTGCCAATAGGTGACAGTTTGGGGAAGTCGGATTTCTGATGGAAGTCATAGGAGACACCACATCGCAAACAGAATCGGAACGGGGCTGTGACGAATGTGGATGCCAGCCCTGTATCTGCCTCGCGCCCGTCGGCTGCGACAAAGACGTTGGTTGGGAGGTTCTTGCGGCGGTCACGCCGAAGCTTGCCCTCGTCTTGCAGCCAATCTTCTGGAAGGCGATCAATCATGTTGTCGAGTTCGTCTGTCCACGCGTGATCTGAAGCGGCGTACAGATAGCCAGGATCGACGTCACCCTCTCCAACTGTTCTCATGAACTCGCGCGGCTTGTACACGGCGTTCTCGATGTCGGTCAAGTCGCGCCATACAGAGTAATAGGCCTGACCGCAATGACGGCAGAAGACAAACGGCAACAGAATCCGATCGCGATTGCCGGGCACATATTTCTGTCCGCGCAACGTGAGGTAGCGATCGTCTGCCACGTCGGAATCAATCGAACCATAGACAGTATCTCCTCGGCTGATGAACTGGTGGATTCGATAAGCAAAGGCCGGGTCTCCCGTCATGGGATCCTTCACCTTGCTGCCCGCGAGAAGGAGATCTTGGATCGCTCTCTCGCAGGATGAATGCTCGCGCTCGATGAGCTGGGCAAGTTCGTAAGCCAGGCCTCGTTCTCCGCTGACGCTTCGAGGAGCCCTACGCTTGAGCTTGCCATCAGCTGAGTCAAGGCCTACGCCTACTACGCTCTCAAGCCAGGAGGCGAGGGGGTTAGTTTGGAGCTGCTCGTAGGTGTCAATCTTCAGCTGTGGGCTGTCAACCACGCGCCTCAATCCGACAATCGCTTCGTCGCTCGCCTGAGGCAGCTCGTCAGTCATACGGCGAAGTGCTTCACCAATGATATGTCGCGCTTTGAGCTTCGTTCCGAAGATGCGAGAGGCAACATCTGCAACCGTACTGCCTGATGAACGAGGAGTATGGTCGCTGGCCATTGTGGCAGATGTCCCGACGCACTGTAGATCTGTTGCCCGGAATGCCTCACGTGCTCGCCGCACGAGCATGGCAACATCGGCGCCCTGACGACCGCGGTAGGTATGCAGTTCATCGAGGACAAGAAATTGCAGGCCATG
>JAGLDW010000287.1 GCA_023145395.1 Lentisphaeria bacterium
TTCGAAGAGTTGACCTTCCTGCCAATCTCCGTCCCCGGATTCCGCGAATTACATGCAGGTCTGAACGAGCGCCCATGCCGCCAGATACAACTTCACTTAAGTCAACTTGACTTTTCTTAAGTTGACATTCCAGAAGTTAACGAGCATCATGGGCGCATGACGACGCTGCTGGACAGAGAGGAGGAGCTTGCCGCCCTCCGGGCGCGGCTCGAACAAGATAATTCCCTGAGCCTGATCTACGGACCCCGCAGGGCCGGCAAGACTTTCCTCTTGCAGCATCTCCTTTCAGAGCATAGCGACGCAATATACTTCCTGGCGGACGAGACCACCTCGGCGGCCCAGCTTCGACGATTCCACGCCCAGGTGGGAAGCAGCGATCGGGGCGGCCCCGCATGGAATGCGCTGAAAACCGAAGACTGGGGACAGCTCCTGGACATCCTCTTCGAGAACGAAACGGGAACCGATGCTCCCCTGATCCTGGTGCTCGATGAGATCCAGTACCTGCTGGAGCAGGAGGCTAGCCTGGCGTCCATCCTCCAACGGATCGTCGATCAGCACCGACACCGGAACCGCTTCCACCTTATCTTGAGCGGCTCGGCGCTGGGGACCCTGTCGGCCCTGGGGGACGCGGGCCAGCCCCTGCATGGACGCTTAGACCTCCGCCTCAAGGTCAATCCCTTCGACTTTCCCGAGGCGGCGCTCTTCGCCCCCCGCTGGTCCAAGACCGATAGACTCCGCCTCTACGGCGTCTTTGGCGGCATAGCCCGGCACCTTGCCGAAATCCGCGAGGACCAGGATCTGGCGGCCAACGCCTGCCGTGCCATCCTCTCCCCCATGGGCCCCTTGCACGAGGCTCCCCTGGACATGCTGCGGGTGGAGCGCTTGAGTTCCCGGGCGGAAGCCGAAGCGGTCTTGTCTTCCATCGCCCAGGGCGAAAACCGGTTCAACGCCATCGCCGCCCGCGGCAACCTCCCCTCCTCCAGGCTGGACTACGTCCTGAAAGAGCTCCAGGCCCTGGAGATCATCGAGCGGGAGACTCGCTTCGGCGATCGACAAGGCTCCCGCATGGCCCGCTATCGCTGCCGCGATCCCTTCGTCGAATTCTGGTTTCGCCTGGTGCAGCCCAACCGCAGCGCCCTGCAAGGCACATCGCCCGAGCGCATCTGGTCCGAGCGCATCGCGGAACGCCTGGACGGACACATGGGCCTGGTCTTCGAACGGATCGTGGCCCAGGCCCTGCAACGAGGTCTCCTCCAAGATTCCCTAGGGCCCCTGGACGAACTGGGCAGCTGGTGGAGCCGTGACGGCAGGACCCAGATCGATCTCATGGCGCGCTTCGGTGACTCCCTCTTGCTCGTGGAATGCAAGTGGCGCGCCGACAAAAACGCCCCGTCCGGGGCGCTGGCGCAGCTGAAAGACCACGCCGGCCGCCTGCCCATGCCGAAAAACATCCGCCACATTCGCTTCGCCATCGCCAGCGCGGGTCGGCTGCCCCGGCCCAAGAAGACGGACCCGGATCCCCCCATCCTCATCGGTCTGTCGGATCTGCTTCCCAAAAACCGCCTCAAGTAGTCGTCCTACCGCCACCCTCAGGGTGCCAGGCGAACAGTTGGGGCGCGCTCGTTCTCGGTACCGTCG
>JAGLDW010000288.1 GCA_023145395.1 Lentisphaeria bacterium
TGGGCTTCAAGGCGGTCCTCGAGAACATCGAGCCGGGCATGACGGAGTGTCAGTTGGCCGGCGTGGCCACCGGCGCCATGCTGGCTGCAGGCGCGGAGGCGACCGGGTACCCCGTCTGGTGCTGTTCCGGCCCCAACACAACACAGGCGATCAGCCGACCCTCCCAGCGCCGGGTGCAGGAGGGGGAAATCATCCATTTCAGCGTTGGGGCGAAGGTCGCCGGCTACAGTGCCAGCATTGGCAGGCCCGTGGTCCTCGGTTCGTGTCCCGAAGACACACGCCGCTTCCTCCAGGTCGGTCTAGACGCCCAGAATATGACCATTGATCTCATGCGTGCGGGGACGCCTGCCTGTGACGTGGCCCAGAAAGTGCACGGCTTCATCACGGAGAAAGGCTATGGAGACACCATTCTCTACGGACCGGCGCACGGGTGTGGTCAGATGGAGTGCGAATACCCCTTCCTGGAAACCTCCTCCACCTTCATTCTGGAAGAGAACATGGTCTTCATGGTGGACGTCTTCATGGCCCAGAAACACCAGGGCTTCCGCTGGGAGGATGGAATCATCGTCCGGAATGGAGCCGCAGAGGAACTCTCAAGCTACAAACGGCAGTTGAATATCCTGGAACGCTGATCATGATTATCGACATTCACGGCCATCTCGGCAATATCAACCAGGCGCCCTTCTGGGCTGCGGACGCCCCCGAGCTTGAGCGCTACTTGGACGAGGCGGGGGTGGATCGGCTCTGCATCTCCGCCGCCAAGAGCCTCATGTACGACGCCCGGGAGGGCAATGCCGATCTGGACCAGGCACTGAAAGCCTCGACGCGGCTCCTCGGCTACGTCACGGTCAACCCGATGTTTCCGGAATCAATGGAAGATCTGGCGCTGCTGGAGTCGGAGAGCAAGTTCATCGGGGTCAAGATCCATCCGGACTACCATGGGTACCACATCAAGTCCCATGTCGCCCAGATCTTCCTCGACCAGGTCGCGCGGCGCGTGTCGCTCATGCTCTTTCACGTCTCCTGCATGCCCGGCACCGGCTTTGCCGATGCGGAGCGCATCGCCGAGTTCGCCTCCCGACATCCCGACACCCACTTCGTTCTAGCGCATGTGGCCGGCATCTACCAGAATCCACAATATCCATATTTCCCGAATCTTGAGGGCTTGGAGAAAGTGGCCGCCTTCCATCTGGAGAACGTGTATGTCGACACAGCTCACTACCTCATGTATGTCTACCCCGGTGTCATGGAGCAGATGGTGGCTACGATCGGCGCGGACCACATTGTCTTCGGCACCGATGTTCCGCTGCAGGGCCCGGCACAAATGCGATTCGCACTCGAGACGATTCGCGCTCTGGACATCCCCGACGACGACAAGGACAAGATTCTCTACGCAAACGCTGCAAAACTGATCGGATTGGAGAGACGGCAATGACAACACTGCGCGACAGATTCTGGATCTGGGGGCAGGACCCCGGCTGCCATCACCTGAACCCACAGGGGCAGAATAGCTACAACCTGCCCGGCAAGAACCTGATGGACTCGCGGGAAGGGTGTGATTTCCTCGGCATCAACCGCTGCTGCCGGGTGACCATGTGGTCGGGACCATTCCCCCCATTCGATGGCGAGGCGGAGAAAATCAAGGATCTGGACGAGGTCGTCTGGTCCGCGATCGGCGCCGGAGGCGTGAAACAACACAACGACGACAAGAGCGACCTCGAGGAAGTCCTGCGCATGGCCGAGATCCATCCGAATGTCAGCGGCGCGGTGCTTGACGATTTTTTCACCTCCGTCGAGTTCGCCGACAGCAAACCCGCGCGGCACTCTGTGGGCAGCATTCGCAGCATGCGCGACCGGCTGCACAGCTTCCACAAACGCAGGCTCGACCTGTGGATGGTCTGGTACAGCTACCAACTTGACTTCGACGTTCAGGAATACATTGATCTCACCGATGTAGTCACACTCTGGGTCTGGAAGGGATCCGATCTGGCGGATCTGGACGCGCACATCGAGAAAGTCCTGCAACGAGCACCGACAAAACGCCGACTCGCCGGTTGCTACATGTGGAACTATGGCGAGCAGAAACCGCTCAGTATGGACGATATGAAGTTTCAGTGTGAGAAATACCATGACTGGATCCGCAAAGGCTGGATCGAGGGAGTGGTCTTCTGCTCCAACTGCATCTGTGACATCGGCCTGGACACGGTGGAATGGACCCGCGACTGGATTGCGGAAGTCGGGGACGAAGAGGTGTAGCTACAGGGGAACGGACTTGATGTGGAATCCGCGCCGTTGATGGAAAGCAAGACAGCAGAGCAGAATGGTGCTATACTATATAAAACCCAGTTCTAGCTGTGTCTGAGAGAGTGGTATTTGTACGGAGGACACGAAAATGCACCGGTGCATCGAGTGTATAAATGGATTGTGTGAAGGCACGGTCTTTCCGCTGGGCAAGCGTATCACGATCGGACGAAGCGCGGACAATGACATCCGGGTTGCGTGTGACCGGGAGATGTCGCGGCACCATGCCTGCGTGCGTGAGACCAACGATGGCAAGGTGAGGCTTGAGGATCTCGAGAGTCACAATGGCACATTTTTGGGCGTGGGCAACAAGCGTATTACCACTGCTCCGCTAGAATCTGGCGACTCCTTCCGGGTGGGGGAATCCATTTTCATCTTTGTAGAGCTGTCGGACTTGGAGTTCGATACGCATATGAAGAGGCAGTTGCTGAAGACGGGTAGCAGTCCAACGATGGACCAGACGCGGACTTCCGTCATGCAGTCGCGCTCGGAGCCTTGCCCCCATCCCTCCCATCACGCAGCAGACAAGCGGTTCCGGTTCTGTCCCGCCTGCGGCCAGAAATTGTACTGAGACTCGAACTGCCTCGCGGCCCGCAGCATTTGGGAGGGGCTGTTATGTCCACTTTCTCGATCCGGATCTGCTGGCTGATCACTTCCTTGATGCTGGCAGCGTCTTACTCCCAAGATATGCCTCCTCTGGATGAGATCAGGGAAAAGATGCGCCCCGATCATCCCAGGCTCTATTTCAACCGTGACACATGGTCACACGTGAAGTCCCGCGCCTTTGGCGCTGAGAAGGACTACTACGCCAAGGTTCGCAGCGCCATCACCAGCACCCCGCGGAAGGGCTGGATCCAGGTCCCGTTGCCTGAACCGCACAAGAACAGCACCGTGGCAACGGCAGACTGGGGACGGAATCTGATGCGCGCGGCGTTTGTGTACCGCGCTGAGCCCACCCCTGAATTGCTCGTGAAGATCAAGGACATGTTCCGGACGAGTCTGGCCTACTACCATGCATACTACGAAGCCGGGCAAGCAGTCGATTGGTACGGTTTCAGCCGTATCTGCTGGCTGGCCGCCTTTGACTGGGTCTGGGATGATCTGACTGCGGAGGAGCGTCGGGAGTTCGGCGTGAGCATGCTTGAGCACATGCGCCAGATCATGCACAAACCCGGCATTGTGCGGCGCAATGGATCGGGTCACACAACTGGTTACTACGGCGCCAACTCATGCATGTGGTATGCGGGGGTGGTTTTCCACCAGGCCGGGATGGATGACACGCTGGCCAACGAGTGCCTGGAGTATGGCTACGACAGGTACAGCAAGTTGCTTGCCCACCGTCGCCTGTCGTGCGGAGACGACGGTGGCGCTGCGTCCGTCACGGTCACCTATTCCTATGGCGCATACCCTTTGGCGGAGTGGAATTTTCTGCACACTCTGGAGTCCGCCACGGGTTTCGACATTGCGGCCAACTGGCCCTACATCGGGATGAGCTGCAACTATCTTGACTGGAACATGCTTCCCGGAAAACTCGAATACGGCTACGGCGACACGCCTCATCTCCACAACCGATTCCCCACCTCCCGCCTATACTTGCACATGTCCCAGACCATGCACTTCTACGCTGACAGCCGACCGGATCTGGCACGTCTCGCCAAGTACACGCGTGACAAGGTTGGCGGACGATTCTCCACCTATGACATGAGTGTCTTCCCATTTCTCCTGCACCGTCTTGACTCGGTCAAGAAGGCGATGGACATGAAGGGGTTGCCGCACGCCCGGAACTTCACCAACATGGGCCAGATCTT
>JAGLDW010000289.1 GCA_023145395.1 Lentisphaeria bacterium
CATTTCACCATCTTCAAGCGTGGCTACCTGGCGCTCGACACAGGGACGCGTGCCGGTAACACCGACAACCTGCAGAACTACTACGCCCAGACAGTTGCCCACAACTGCGTCCTCGTCAACATGCCGGACGAACCACCGGCATCCTACTGGAATGGCAAGGTCTTCAGCATGGACGGCGGCCAGCACAAGTCTGTCGGAGCCAACTTGCTCGCGTTTGAGACAGGACCGGAATTCACGTACGTGGCAGCGGATGCGACCCCCGTCTACCGAGCCGAGAAATGCAGTTGGGCCACGCGTCAGTTCTTGTTCGTCATGCCCGATTTCTTTGTTGTCTTCGACCGCGTGTCCTCGATCAAGCCAACGTACGTGAAACGCTGGTTGCTGCACCACGCAAGAGAGCCCGTTCTGGAGGCTAGAACATGGCGTTCCGATCAGGCCAAGGGGCGCCTGTTCTGCCGGACACTGCTCCCGGAGGACGCCGTCCTGGAAAAAATCGGCGGACCCGGTCGCGAGTTCCTCGTCAACGGCGTCAACTACCCCATCGACCAAGGTCCGTCAAAGCAAATCCAGAAGCGCGGCGATGCGACTAGAGCGATCCCGTACAAGGAAACTCCGGAATTGATCGGCCGCTGGCGCATGGAAGTTCGCGGGAAGGCCCCCGTCAAGGACGAGGTCTTTCTGCATCTGATCCAGGTCGGAGACCAAGAACTTGAACGCATGACCGATTGCGAGTTGGTGCGAAATGAAAAAGACGCGGGTGTGCGCTTCACGGTGGACGGCAAGATCGTGACCGTCACATTTGCGCGTGTCGGCGAGGTGGGAGCCAGGATAGAGATCCGGGACGCTGACGGCACCGTGCGTGTGGACCGCATGTTGACGCGAGAGGTGACGCCCCAGCAAGGGCTGGCTCAGCGCTGACGATCGTGGACTCGCTCAAGGACCGAATTGCTTGAGCAGTGCGGCGTCACGGCCTATCCGGCATGGCGGAGACGCTTGACGATGTCGAGCTGAACATCCCTTCCCAAGCTGGTGAATCGGGCTGAGTAGCCGCCCACTCTGACAATGAGATGAGCGTGTCCGTCCGGGTTCTCGAGAGCTTCCTCCAACTCCGCGACGTTGGTTGTGTTGCCCTGAAAGATCTGTCCCCCCGTATCGATGAATGTGCGCACAATGGCACTGAGGCGGGCATGGTCGATCCATCCCTCATCCATGTCCCACATGGTGGACGCCCCCCCGCTCACCTGCGCATGGGGCATCGAGGTGCAGGACTGAATCGCCGTGGTGATGCCCTGCGCCATGCCGCTATTCTGCGGAGTCAGGCCATGCGCGATTGGCCATCCTGCCTTCCGGCCATCCGCTGAGGCTCCCAGACTCTTCCCCATCTGGGGCGCCCATACGAAGGTGAAGATGATGGGTTTGACGCGGCAACCGTGCCGATTCCGATGGCTGTCAAAGATGGTGCAGACATCGGTGACTACCCGGCTCATCATGGCATCGGCGCCAGCGTCCCCCATCCCGTACTTTGGGATGCCCAGCAGACGTCGATGCAGCACCCGATGCCCGACAAAGTCGGCGCGCAACGCCTGCACAAGCTCCGCAGCGGAGCAAAACCTCTCCTCGAAAACCGCCGTCTTGATGGCGAAGAGTGCGTCCGCGGCATTCTGAAGACCGAGCGGGGTGCCCCCATAGTCGCTGTAGCGTGCTCCGCCATCCTGCTGATCCCGGCCTTTCTCAAGGCAGTCCCTGACCAAGCTTGAGAGAAGGAACTGCGGGCGGTGGCGCGCCATTTCCTCGCTGTAGATGTCCAGACAGCGGAATTGCGTGTGCAGCACTCGAGCCATCTCCTCCACAAACGCGTCGTAGAATGTGCTGAAGCTCCCGGCATCCGCGAGTCCCTTTGCCATGGCGATCCGGTGTTTCTGTCCCGTCGTCAGACATTCGCCCCCAGTGACCAGCAACTCCAGTGTCTTGGGCACGTTGTAGATGAAGGAGAAAAGCAGGTCCGAGTTCATCCCGTGTGGGCTCAGCTCCATGCATCCGCCGCACATGTACATCGCCGCATCCTCGAACGGCATGCGCCCATCGCGCATCATGGCTGGAATGATCGTGTCGTCCGCGAGAATCTGGGCGCGGTTTCCGCCGTGCAGCAGAAATTCGATGCAGCGGTCCCAATAGGCCTCGGAGTTTTGCGAACTGATGCGCGTATACACGGCCGGATGGGTCAGATCCAGCTGTTCGAAAACATCCAGCATGAGAAACGACAGGGGCGTGGCGCCATCCTCCCCATTCGGACCGATCCCCCCAATGACAATCGTGTTCACATGTCCGTCCCAGGGGTGCACTCGCTGATCAATCCGTATGAACAGCTCGGCAACGAGTTCCCCGGCTTCCTGATAGGAGAGGCTGCCGGTCTCGAGTTCTTTCTGGAGGTAGGGCCATAGAAACCAGTCCAGTCGTCCTGGGCTGTTGCCGCCGTAGGGCGCCTCGAACATGACCACGGTCCATTGAAACCAGAAACTCTGGACTGCCTCCCGGAATGTGCGGGCGGGATGTTCGGGCACCCGTTCCAGCAGCGCGATGCTCTCGGCCAGACGCCGCTGTTCCGAGCGGTTGGCGGAAGCGTCGCGAAGCCGTCTCAGTTCGGCGACGTGCTGGCGGTTCCAGTCGAGCGCGGCCTCCCAGCAGATGAGCACTCCTTCGTAGTATGCCTGGGCCTCGGGATCCGATGCCGACGCCAGAGCGGCGCGGTGGCGCTCCAGGACGCCGTGGACGCCTTCCTTCAGAATCCATTGATAGTTCCATCCAACGTGCCCGGGGATACCCTCTCCGTTGATGATGAAGGAATCCTTGCCAGGCATCGCGGGTGTTTCCGGCCACTGGTCGATCATTTCCCGGCGGCCTGCCACTTCCGTGGCTGCGCGGGAGGATGCCGATTGAGTTGCGGAGTGCTCGCCCCAGTCTGCATGCCTCCATTGAGGATCCGGTGTCCGGCCATTGACGATGCCCTGCAGGCACTCTTCTGGGAAAACGCGCACTGGCTCCCGCGAGAGGGCGTAGGCCAGCGAACGCGCCTGGCGTTCCCGGAGAGGAAGATCCTTGTACAATTCAAAAAATGCCTTGGTCTGGTTCGCGAGACGGTCGCTCTCGGGGGGAGGGGAGCCCCAACGCACTGCAGCCGCGGCCATGCGCCGCAATCGAGGCGTCAACTGGAATCCCTGCCCTTTGTTCATATGACATCCCATTCTCTACGGCACCTACAGTCTTGTTATTTCACGAAGCCACCTTACAGCGAAACGCATCCTGCGGCCAGTGCGGAGAGCACGCCTCGATGACGGCGCGACGCATGCCAAGTTGGTGTATAGTCCTAAAGAGTCCGCGCGGACCCTAAAGGTAGGCACGAAAAAAGAACAGTGAGGTGTGCATATGTCAGTGTTTTCGAGATTCCTTTGCGCTTTTGTCCTAACTGTGGTTTCCGCATGCTTTGCTGCTGAGCCTGGGGAGCCCATCTATCCGGTCGGCACGCGTTTCCCGCTTCTGCTGTACTCCATTCACACGCTGGAGGAGATGGACGAAGTGGCGGATGCCGGATGGAATGTGGGGCATAGGTATCGTTTTTCCTCCGATTTTTTTGACACGGTGGAGAAGGCGGGCTGGCTCTGCGTGGCGCATCTCGAAGGCAAAACCAAGGTGAAGAAAGCGGCTGCCACACCCGCGAAGAAGGCTGGTAAACAGACCGCCGCCGCAAATCTGGAGGAGGCGGATGGGACGGGGAAGGCTGTGGCGCCGACGGAACGCTTGCGGACCGAGGAGGAACTGGCCGGCGACATCCGCTCCTATGCAAAGCATGATGCACTGGCGTGGTGGGATCTGCCGGAGGAACAGCGCTGGTGGTATCCCGATGAATACCAGATCGTGAAGAACCTGAGCGCATGGACCCGGAAATACGACCCGAAGCAGCGGCCAAACTACATGTACATTCCCGGGCATTACACAACCAAGGGCATTGGCAAGTACGTGCAGTATCTGGACATCATCGGCGCGGGAACCTACACGGAATATTCGCATCAGCCTCGTGCCTGGGTGCGCTGGCGCACCGAGGAAACAGTCCGCGCAATCAAGGATGCGGGCTTTCGAATTGGCCGAGACTACTTGCATGGGGAAAAGATTCCCATCGGCATCCCCATGCTGTTCTCAAGCGGTCTGCAGAAAATGGACCCGACCACGCCCGTGGGCGCCTACCATGACTTCTGGTCCTGCATTGCGTCAGGCGCCCGCGGCATTTTCGTTTTCTCGTTCTGGCACCGTCGCGACATGCCCATTTTCCAGAAGACCTGGGCAGACGGATACAACCGTGCCGCCCAGAATCTGCAGCGTGTGCCGGGCTTGGACCAGGCGCTGCTGTTTGGCGAGGATGTGCCCCTGACCGTCACGGTGACGAAAGGGGCGCCACGCACCCCGACGTTCCGACCCTTCGGATTCGAGGAAGACATCTCGCTACCTTCGGTCAACGTGCTGGGCAGGAAACACGAGGGCACATTGTACATCGTCGCCGTGAGCTCTCAGGAACGTCCGGTGACTGCCACAATCAGTGGCCTCCCAGACGGTGTGACAACCTTGCGCGTGCATTGCGAGGACCGCAAGGATGGCGACGAGATCACACCTGGAAAGGGTGGCTTCGAGGACACGTTTCCCTGGCTCACGGTCCACCTCTACACTGCCCGGCTACCGTAGGACACCGCAGTTGCGCGACGGAAAGGCGAAAGACGGATGATGCGAAGACGGAACGCGCGAGTCGGACAGTTATGCACATGCGCCATCGTGCGCGGGCTCATCCTCTGCGCATTGCTGACTACTGCGCTGACGAGCACGGCCGCTCCCCCACCCTCCGCAGACGAATTGCGACAGGCTGAAAAGGACCTCGGAAATCCGAGCTTCCGCAAGCGGGCTGCGGCCATCGAGACGTTCCGTGCAGCCGGGTCCGCCGCCCGCCCGATGCTCAAGAAGCTCGCGGAAAGCGACGATCCGGAAATCGCCGTTAGAGCTAGGGAAGTGCTCAAGGACCTGCTCCCTGGCATCCGCCCGGACACCCCCCAGCCTGTGGCTGATCTGGTCCGTGCCTACTTTCGCGAGACCAATCGGGGTAGACGGTCCAACGTGATTCGCAGGCTCGGCTCCATCAAGCCATTTCCTCTGGAAACCGTGCTGGAGCTGTCCCGGGAAACGGAGGACCCGGACCTGCGCCGCATGCTGCGTGGATTGATCTCATTTCAGCCGGAACACTTCTTTCGCCGTATACTCGCCAAGGGTGATTTCACCCTGGCAGCTCGCATCTTGCAGATTGCCGCGGAAAACGGAAACACAGTAGCCCAACACCGCCTTGCCGCCGTTCTGTTCCTCACTGGGAAGGAGAAGGAAGCTCTGCCCGCACTGATCGAGAAGGCGAAGCAAAGCAATACTCCCGCAGACTGGATGCAGGTGGCGGCATTGCACCGGATCGCAGGGCGGATCCAGGACGCACGGGCCGTGTTCGAGCATATTGGAAAAAAACAGACGGGACAGCCCCAGCTCAAAGCCAATCCAACCATGAGGGGCATTTGGGGAGAGGGAGGTTTCGGCGGCCAGGCCCCGTTCGCAGGAGGCACCTCGTTTGGATTCGGTTTGGGTGCGATGGGCGTCGGCAGCCATTCCCTCTGGGAGAATATTCTGCTCGAGGCGGAAGATTGGGACTCCTACGAGAAAACTGTGGGCAACTATGCAAAACCGGATGCACCGACAGTGCTCGTACGCCTGGCCATCGCGCAGGCGGCCAACGGCAACAGCGAGTCGCTACAGACCACCATCCAGCAACTCAAACAACTCGCCCGAAAGGAGCACGGCAATCCAAACGGGAGAATTGCCGCGCAGGGTCTCCTTGCGGTCGATCAGCTCGAGGCGTTCCGCGAAACGCTGGAGTCGCAAGTGGATATACCCTACTTCGAGGCGTTTTCGGACTTGAAGCAATGCCTGAAACTCGTGCCAGCGCCCCCGGAGAACGCGAAACCGCAGGAAATCATCAGCGCTGGACTCAGACGGCTCAATATTCTGCATCGGACAGGAGGAAGGGACGAGGCAAAGGCAGTCTGTGAACGTCTTTGGAAGGCAGCCGGTGCGAGCGAGCACAGCACTCCTCTCTGGTATGCGGTTGGAGCCGCCGTTGCAGGCTGTGGATTCCGCCAGGATGTGCTGGAACACGTCGAGAAGCGTCTGACACAAAAACCTTGGGTGATGAAGCCCACAGGAGTCGGCATGCTGATTCAGGGAAATCCCTCGTACATCGCATTTGTCGATTCGGTCTTGTCCACCGTGTTTCCCTGGTCGGGATTTGGCAAGCATGTGGAGCGGGTCACTCGTTTCATGGCAGGGCAGACGACAGCGGAGGAATGGCGCGCATTGCTGGCGAAAGCCTTGGCCTCGCCAAACCTCGAAGAGAGCGAGATCGCTCAGTTCAAGATCCTGGGAGCATGCGTGACCCAGGATGTCATCAAAGACCCCGCCGCTGCGGCCGCACAGTGGATCGAGTGCGCAATGGACCCAAAACTTGCACCAGCACGTTTTCTGATTCGCAGAATGACCGCTTTCGCCGCGTTCGAAGCAGGCGACTGGCGCGTGGCCAAACAGATCTACGAGAGGCAGAAGCAGAGCACCGAGGGACTATCCTCCGCCATGCCGGGCAGACAACCCGCCTTCCTGAGCATGGGACAAGGGGCGTCTCCCAGCCTGGCCGTGCCGACATGGACTCTGCATATGATGATGGGGCGAGACTGGTCCGGTCTGCTCGGACGACTGTCCGCCGAGGCGCGAAAAGCCGGGGAAGACGCCGAGGCGGACCGACTTCTGCACGAGGCGCGCCTCCTCGCCTTCACGGATGGTCCGGCGCAGGCGCGACTCGCCACAATCCTCGCGGATGCGGGGTTTGCGGACAGCGCGAGGGAGCAAGCGGAGCTGGCTCTCCGCCTGGCATCGCCCCAGACCAACTCGAGATACTTTCCAAGTGTCGTGCGTATTGCGGCAGAGTTCGCGGCGAAGAAGGGAGACTGGGCCCGTGCGGTGCATCTCGCCAGATGGAATCGCCTGCAGGCAAGCTGTACAGGCACGCGCCCCCGCATGAGCCAGCCAATTCCCCTGCGTGCGGCGCTGTTCCAGCACGAGTGCGAGGGGCGTGCTGCGATTGCCGCAAACAAGCCTGCGGAGGCGTTGAGACACTTTCAAACGGCTCTGGAGATGTTGCCCTCCGATTGCGACGCCGCAATCCGCTTGGTGGGATTCCTGCGCACGGGAGGATACGACAAGCAGGGCGAGGAATTGATCGATTCCTACGGACGCCACTGGGTGAATCTGCTCAAGGACTATCCCCAGTCCGCGCTGATGCACAACAACCTTGCCTGGTTCCTCGCAAACTGCGGCCGCGACTTGGACAAAGCAGCGCGTCTCGCAGAAAAAGCCGTCGAACTCGAACCAGACACGGCTGCCTATCTCGACACGCTGGCGGAGGCGCATATCCGCCTCGGAAACAAACAGAAAGCCGCCGAACTCGTCCAACGCTGCCTGGAGCTGGAGCCCTGGACCGAATGGTTCGCCAAACAGAAAAAACGCGTCGAGGCGATGAAACCGAAGAAGTGAAG
>JAGLDW010000029.1 GCA_023145395.1 Lentisphaeria bacterium
CGATCACCACGTCGACGACACCACTTCAACTAGCACAGCTATGGGGCGTAACGCGATCCGACCGCCACTACTCCGGCGGGCTGGACACGATCTCGTCAATCGATCTGTGGGAGATTGGCAATCTTGCATCCGACGTGAGCGCGCTCGCCGATCGGCTGACCATCCTGCTTGGAACGTGGCCCGAGTACGAGCGCATCATGTACGCCAAGCTACATGCAGAGTGGTTCCCGTACACCGACACTTCATACATGGATCTCGGCAATTTCTGTACCTACCTTGACATGTTCCTGAGCGACACAACGGCACGGAATCTGGCTCAGGCGGTGATTGCCAGACTCTCGTCCGTCGTTGTCGCGATGGTCAACAGCTCTTCGTTCAGTTCAGCAACGGGGCTATCGATCTACCTGCCCCACTACCACGATGTCGCCTGGGCAAATTCTTCGGGAGGGCCCTCGCTCGCGAATTACAACGGGACGAACCTTGCGTTCTGCGCCAACGAGACGTGGGATGAGTTCGTCAATGCGTGGCTTGCCACTAACTTCTACACTGACCCATACGAACCGAACGATAGCCCAGCGACGGCATTCAATTTCGGCACTGCATCCGATAATCCGTGGGCCGTCAGATACCGGAAGTGGGAGGCCGATTTCGACGACGGGAGCGAAGACTGGTATCAGATAACGATCCCGTTCCCATTCGATCTCGATGTTTGGGTTTGGTGCACAGAATACTACTCGGACACGGTTATCTACGCGTATGACTCGCTTGCCAATGCCCAGAACGGAATCTCCTTTGCGTCCAATGACGACGGGATGCAAGGCCTCGGGTACCCGTCGTACGGGTCGCGGATCTACGCAACAGGCGGCTCCCCTGGGACGTATTACCTGAAAGTTGTCCCATGGGGGGGGAATTATGGTGATTACAGAGATTACGAAATCTGGTTTACCGTCTCCCGTCGTGACACCCCAGCTGTCTTCCGTGTTGAGCCGGATGGAACTGCTCTGATGGACGGGACGTTGTATTCGCCTGCCATTGCTTCTGGCTCGGCCGATGTGGCCGAATGGGTGAACGTCTCTGAGCCTGTGGAGCCGGGAGATGTTCTCGAACTCGATCCAGAGAACGCGGGGCAGTATCGCAAGGCGCGCAGCGGATGTTCCTCGCTCCTCGCCGGCGTTGTCTCGACTGATCCTGGAGTTGTCCTTGGCAGTGGATTGCTGTCTCCACCCACCACTCCCCACTCACCACCCGCTACCGACTACGCACTCTTGGCGCTCGTCGGCAT
>JAGLDW010000290.1 GCA_023145395.1 Lentisphaeria bacterium
CCGGGTGGAGCCACGATCCGGCTAGTGCAGCTTCCCGATTTTCTTTCGCGTCCGCGCGGAGTTCTTCTCGTCCTCCGCGTTCTCGTAGGCACGCAGGAGAAAATTGAGGATGATGCGTTCGTTGTGGTCGCTTTTGTCGAAGGCCCGGCGCATGCTGTCGGAATAGCGGCGCATGAAGCGGGCCGCGTCCTTCTCCTGTCCCATTTCCTTGGTTAACGTGAGGTAGGAGTCCACAAGCTGGACGACCTTCTGGCCTTCGTTTTTCTGTTTTTTGAGCAGTTTCTCCATCTCCTTCCGGGCGAGCGTGTACTTCCCTGCCTTGTAGTGGCGTTCGATCTGTTCCGAAGCGAGGAAGCGCGTGAGATCATCGCGCTTTCGGGACATCCGGGACTGGCTTCTCCGAACGATCCGATCGGCCTTGTCCGTTTCCCCAAGCTCCCGCAGAAGTGTGGCCTGTCGGTTGTGGATATCGACGACATAATCGTCGTACTTGCGGAAGGCGACGGCTTGTTTCTCGAGCAGATCCAGCAAGGACCGCTTCTTTCCCTGTTGCTGATAGATCTCCGCCAGAATCGTCCAGGAGCGCTCATACAGGGGGGCAACGTCAATGCTGGCCTGTGCCGCCTGCTTGGCGGCTGTGAAGCATTCCGTGCGCCGCAAAACATGTGCCAGGCGCGCCAGACTCGAAGCCTTGCGATAGCGGCTGGCGGAGAGCGAGCGGTCGCAGAGAAACTGCAAGTAGTGGTCCGACATGTCCTGATTGGTCTGTGGGTTGAGCGCGCGTCCGCTGGCGTATTTGTCATACGTGTAGCGGCCGATGTCCATCTCCCAGTTGGTCGTCCCCTTCATGTAGCCGAACCAGGCATGGGGGCCACGCCGTCCCTCTCCGACAAAGATGAGCGCCGGCACGCCCCAGGCGCGCGAGCAGAGCACGGCGTAGTAGGCCTGATCTACGCAAATTCCGCCGCTGCTCTTGATGGTCGCCAGCGCGTAGACGCCTCCCGGCCACTGGTAGACCCGTCGCTCAAGCCGTCCGGTGGCATAGCGAATCTCCGAGAACTTTTTCGACCAGCTCCGGGGTTTGACGTGTTCCCGCACCCACTCCAGTTCCGCTAGGGGCACAGGAGTGTCCACAATCATAGTCAGAGCGGAGACGGAGAGTTTGCGATAGGCGATTTCGGCTTTTCTCGATGCGAACAGATCGCGGAAGTAGTCGTATCGTCCAATAATATCCGTCTTGTAGGGAAGCTGGTTGCCCCCCATCTGTCCGTGCAGCGGGGGTCGCGGCTGGTCCCATACCACCGCCAACGCCATGATCAGACTGCGATATTCGTCCCGGTGTTTCGGATCGTGCTCGTGGAGTTGCTCGATGATGTGGTAGGCCGCGCCCCAGTCGTCATAGGGTGTCAGAGTGTCGAGAAAAAGCCGCAAGTGCTGATTGGACGAGAACAACCACTCGGTCGCCTCCCGTTTCCACGGCGCGCATTTCGCGCTGAACTCGTAATAGCTGAGTAGCATGGCCGCGTCCGTCGCTTTCAGCATGACTGAGACGCGTTCTTTTGGCAGCTTCCCCTTCTTCTTCCCGTTGAGTGTTTTCATGAGGAATCCCGCGTAGATCCCGATTGCCTCCTGTGCCTCGCACCGGGCGATCGACTCGATGGCCAACTTGCGCAGGGCACCATCCTTGGCCGCGATGCCGGGCTTCTCGCGGATGTATTTCGCCAGAGAGACAAATGCATCCTTGGTGTCGGCGCCCCGAACCAGCGTCGGTGCGATAAGGAATGCCGCCAATATTGTCACTGTCTTCATCATTTTTGTCGCCCTGTCATTTTCCGAGATCCCATTCCGCCAATGTAGCGCATCGTTCCGACTTCACCCCAGCAGATATCTGTCAGGAAAACACGCTTGCGACACCTCTGTTTTCCTGACACGGGCGAGGCGAGATCTGTCAGGAAGACAGACGTCGACGGGATGAGGGGCGCGAGGTTACGAGCGTCCCTCTCCATCTTTTTGTTGGCCCTGATTCTTTGTCTTTTCCTACCTCGGTATCGCTATCGCTATCGGGATCGGGATCGATTTTCTCTTCCCGATCTTCCCGGATCACCAGTCACGGACCTGGCGAGAGCCATCCTGGTTCAAAGCACGGCGCCACCGAAAGACATTCGATACCGATACCGATACCGATACCGATACCGCACCCAGTCCGGTCATCTTTCGGCCAACCTCCTCTCCCCGCTTTTGCGAAAGGATTCTTCTCTGCCCTTGTCTCTGTCCTTTCTCTTCTGCAAAGGATTCCACTTCGTGTTCTTCGTGTCTTCGTGGTGAGGTCCCTCCGGTATGTTCTCCGCGTGAACGGGACCGGATCGAGCGTTCGCTATTGCAAACGCGTGTGCGGTCTTTAGACTATGGACAGTGAATCATTCTTGCCCTATCCCTATGAGATTCGCCCGATGGCGACACAGTCAGGAAGAACCCACTCATGCAGACCATGATCAACGACATTCTCGCGAAAACCCGTGAACCCGGGTTTGCGGACTCTCTCAAAGACCTGCTGATGGAAATCTGCGAGATCGACACCACTCCCCGAGCGGATGTGTCGATCATGCGGGATGCGGAGTCCGCAGTGTTCGACATCCTCGAGCGCAGACTCGACGCATGCCCCTTCCCGGGCGCACGTCGCGAACGGCGCAAGGTCAACCCCGAAATCGCCCAGCATCCAGCCTACAGCCAGTTGCATTTCACCAAGACGGACGAGAAGCCGGAGGGTGTCCCTCCCGAGGAAGCCTACGCGGAACGGGGCAATCTCCTGTATTTCGTGCCGGGTGCAGATGGCTACGAAGGTGCGGATGGCGTGGCGTTGAACGCCCACATCGACGTGGTCAAGCCCTTCATGCCTCCCCGCTATGAGGACGGCATTGTCTACGGCCGCGGATCCTGCGACGACAAGGGCGCCATCGTCGCCATGATCGCCGCGCTGACCATTCTCTCGCAGACTCTCGAGCAGCATGGCAAATCCCTGAAAAAGAATTTGGTCAACATGTTCGTGATCGAGGAGGAGACGGGGGGGAATGGCTCGCTTTCCCTCGCTCTGGATCGTGAACTCAAGCAGCTCTTCAACTCGATACTGGTCCTGGAATGCACGGGCAACGAGGTGCACCCCGCCAACCGGGGCGCCATCTGGTACCGCGCGGATCTTCACTGCGAGGGCGTCAACCTCTTTGAACTCTTCGCCTATGTGATCGAGCAGTTCGAGCAGGAGGGGCGCGCGATCAAGGCCGAGAGTCGACACTCTCTCTTTCCCCAACGGCCGGTTCAGACCTGTCACGGCATCGTCGGACACTACGGCGAGCACCCGAGTCGCATCTGCGGCGAAGTCGCCTTCACCATCGCGCTGGATGGAGAAGTCACGGAGAAGACGGAGGCCTGCATCACGGACGCCATCGAGTCCGCCCTCGCAGAGTACCTCGCCGTCTACGGAGACAAGACGAAGGACATCGACCCGACCACCCAGAAGCCCAAGGTGGACCACCACTACGATCTCGCCTGCGAGAACGGAGTCTTCCGCTGTGATGTGCATGGATCCACAGGGCATATGGGCTCCATTCTCGAAAATGACGGTGCCATCACCAAGATGGCCTGTTTTGCCCGTGCACTCGTGCGCTCCAAGGCGAAGATCGCGGAACTGAGCGGGGGCGCCGTGACATTGGCGCTTGCAGACGAGGAGCCAGCGCAGGTTCTCACGCTCGAAGGTGGCCAGGGCTTTGTGCCCACACACACCATCGAGGATGTCATGGAGCGTGTGGCCATCGCGGGGCAGCGCGGTGCGGAAAACTACCTGCGCATCATCGGCTGCGACGCGAAAAGCGACGGAGCGGTCGAGGTCACCTACGACAAGCTGCACAACGCCGCCTTCGACGGAGATCCCGATTCCCCCGCCATGCACAACGCCATCGCGGCCGCCAAGAATGCCGGTATGTGGAAGGACCAGGAGATCATGGGTTGGACCGTATCCTGTGACTCGCGCCTCTTCGCTACCGAGTATCCCGACATGTCCGTGCTCACGAGCGGCGCAGGCCACCTCATGTACGCACATGGCGACGCCGAGCAACTGCGCATCGACGAACTCGTCACCAGCGTGGGCTTCGTCGCCGTCTACCTGCTGCGCGAAGCCGGGCTAGCGGAGTGATCCCTGGCTCAAGCTGCCGCGAAAAGTGTTTCGTGGCCAGTGACAGGCCTCGACGACGCGCCATGTGCGCGTTGGCGCTGATGGTTCCCGTTCCCGCTCTCGCAACGTGCGCCGCCATGCTCTGGTGGCCCGAAACGACCTTGGGCAAGACGCTTTTCGCGCTCTCGAAACCTTGGACAGTGTTGCTGCCGCTTTTCTGGATGCTCCGGATCGAGAAGCGTCCTCTTTCCTGGTCGCTTCTGCGCCGCCGCGGCGTTGGCCTGGGCCTGGGCACGGGGCTAGTCGCCGCAGTGGTGATCCTGGGCGCCTATGCGTTGGCGCTCGGCCGCATCGTGGATGTTGCGGCGGTTCGCGAGCTGGCGGCCGGCGTGGGATTGGACAAGCCTCTTCCGTACTTGGGCGGAGTGGTCTACTGGATCACAATCAACTCGTTTGTCGAGGAGTACGTCTGGCGTTGGTTCGTGTACCGGCAATGTGAGAAACTCATGCCCAAGTGGGCGGCGGTTCTCTGCGCGGCGCTCGGCTTCACCCTGCACCACATTGTCGCGATGAGCGTGTACTTCGAGGCGTCCGTTGTCGTGCTGGGCAGCGTGGGTGTGTTTGCGGGAGGGGCATTGTGGTCCTGGCTATACTCCCGATACAACTCCATCTTGCCTTGCTATGTCAGCCACGTTCTTGCGGACATCGCCATCTTCGCCGCAGGGTGGCATCTGCTCTTCGCCGCCTGAACACCACAGAGAGCAGGAGGATCTTGCTATGACTTCACATCTTCGGAATATCCGCCGCCTGATCACCGGATTGGTCGCGAGCGCCTGTCTGCTGACCGTTGGCCGCGTGTCGGGAGCACCTCCCTCGCAGGCGAGAGCGGAGGCGGAGCTGGCTGCCTTGAAGGCAAGGGTCGCCGCCTTTCAGGTCGTCCCATTTCCCACCATTGCAGGCGACATCGTGCTGGAGGTCGGCCAGTCGTTGACAGTGGCGCATCTTCGCGGCGTGTCACTCACGGCCCTCCCCCCGGTTCTCGGGCAGCCCGTGAAGCCCTACGACAAGCGCATGAGTGATGGTTTCGCGCCAGGCGAGGCACCCTATGTGGCCAAGGACATCAAGCCCTTTCGCTTTCGCTATTTCAACTGCGAGTTCAACTATGGGGGATGGCACAACTATGCCATGGCCGACTACGCCTCGGCCCACGGCTTCAACATCGTCTATCCCTACAATCGCAGCATGGCGGAGGGCGCCCACCTTCCGAAGGGAACGCAGTGGCTGCATTGGGGCGGTTTTATCGATTGGCACAAGTGGTTCGACAAGCATGGCCTGCCAGACGCCCGGTACGATATGCTGACAGACATGGATTTGCTGAAACTGCACACCGACGAGAAAGTACTCGCGCGGGTGGAACCCCCTAAAACCCTCAGGCAGGCGGCGGATCTGCTCATGATCGACATGGAGCATCCCGTGCTCTCTCCCAAGCGTCTTCGCAAGCAGTCCTGGTATCCAAAGGACACTGCAAAGGAGGAGCAAGACGCCTTTGAGGCGAAGTACTACAAGGGCTACAGCCTCACCTACACATCGGCCGTGGCGGCGGCGCGCAAGCAAGGCTGGCGGAACATCAGCATCTATGGATGGCAACCCTATGGACGCACGTGGGGAGGCCTGGAGAAGCCCGAGGTCGATCCTGGCTCAAACCATGCCTGGAACGCATTCGGCAAGCGCATCTACGACACGGCGGACATCATCCACAACTCCGTCTATTGCTTCTACTGGGCACCTCGCAACGTGGCGTACGTCCTGGCCAATATCGACGCGAATATGGCGTTGATCCGATCCATGCCGAACCCCAAGCCGCTGCGCCCCTATTTCTGGACGCTGCTGCACGGCGGTGGTGGTGGCTGGCGCTGGTGGCGTGGTCAACCTCTGTCCAACGAGGAGCAGCGCGCCATGATCACCATGGCATTTTTCACCGGCATCGACGGTTTCGACTCCTGGAACTGGTCGGGAACGGGGAGCCACCACACACCGCCCAGGCTGCTCGGAAAGAGTCAGGACTACTTCTCCAGCGGGGCAGACGTCATGCTCAAGGACTCCTTCGAACTAACGCCGGAGGGTGCCACTCCCGGTATGACGCCGGAACGCTTCCGCCGCCATGATGTGCTCCATATCGTCGAGGCAGACGGGAAGACAGAAACCTTGCGCTTTCAGAAAATTCGTCCGGGGACAAAGAACAACGGAGTCACAGAGGACCAGCTGTTCTTCCGCATGCCCAGCGCGAAATTGACTCCGCATCTGCGGATCAAGTCCGAGCCCGTGGCCGCCATGATCGAGGGCATGGCGCTGGCGAAGCCACTGGAGTACATCCTTCGCCATGGCGAAGTGAAAGTGGACGTGCCCGCCCGCCGGCAATTCAAGGAGACGCTGCCCTTGGTCCGAAGGGTCAAGCTCGGGGACATCCACATTCTGGTCACGTACGACCCGGGTGTCGTTCATGGTGGGGAGCCGAGAAAGATCGTGCTTGCCGACTTCGCTGGCCACGCGGGACTGACGCTCACACTACCCGCAGACGACGAAACACGCATCTTCGTGATCCGCGAGCAAAGGTAGGCGCACTGAGCGCCAGACTCCAGAGCTCACGCGCTTGTGGCTGATGCCGCGCAAGTTGAGTGTGCGCGGT
>JAGLDW010000291.1 GCA_023145395.1 Lentisphaeria bacterium
CGCCGAACGACACGCCGAAGTCCGGACGATCTGTTATACCAGAGACGTCACGCTGATAGCGATGACCTACAAAACCCACGTTCCCAAATTGACTTCAGGTTAAATCAACCAATCCGCAATCAACAATCAACAATCAACAATCCCCAATCAACTCATCGCGTCGTCCGGTTCTGCTGCCGGTCCGCATACTGCTCCAGCGCCAACTGCAACAACCTGTCGACCAGCATCGGATATCTGATGCCCGACGCTTCCCACAACTTCGGGTACATGCTGATGCGGGTGAAGCCGGGAATCGTGTTGAGTTCGTTCACCAGAAGCGTGCTATCCGTCTTCAGGAAGAAGTCCACCCGCGCCATGCCACTGCATCCGAGCGCCCGAAACACCCTCAACGCCTCGGCTTGGATGCACGCCGTCAACACCGGATCCAGCTCGGCAGGGGCGATCAGCACTGCTCCGTCCTCGTCCAAATACTTGGCATCATACGAATAGAACTCATGCTTTGGGATGACCTCTCCAGGCAACGATGCCCGGGGTTCATGATTTCCCAGCACGGCGACCTCGATCTCACGCCCCGCCACCGCTTCCTCGACCAGCACTTTGGTGTCGTATCTCATGGCTAGACGGATCGCTTCGGCAAGTTCGGGGATCGACTTCGCCTTGCTGACGCCCACCGAGGAGCCCTGGCTGGCGGGCTTGACGAAGGCGGGGAGCCCTAGTCGCCCGGCAATCTCGTCCGCATCCCAATCGTCCCCCGAGCGAATCATCACAAAGCGCGCGTTGGGGATTTCCGCCGCATCCATGAGCCGTTTGGCCAGATCCTTGTCCATGCAGTTCGCGCTGGATGCCACATCGCAGCCCACGCAGGGCACATGAAACATTCGCAGCAACCCCTGCACCGCACCGTCCTCGCCAAATGTGCCGTGCAGCACGGGGAACACCACGTCCACGGGCAGGCGCTCGCCGGAAGCCACAGCCATCAGACACATGCCCCCGTCCAGCGCCAACGGCACCACCAGTTCACCCCCGTCCGCCAGCGCTGTACGCGCGGGATCGTCCGTGTGAATCGCGAACGGGCCGTCCCGGTACAGTTGCCAGCCACCGTCCCGCGCAATGCCCACCAGCAGCACCTTGTATGCCTCGCGGTCGAGCGCGGCAGTCACGTTCAGCGCGGATTGAAGCGATACCTCGTGCTCGGAGGAACGGCCGCCGCAGAGGATGCAGACAGTCTGTTTGGGCATGGCTGGAAGACTCCCAGAAGATTGCGTGGACACTGACTTCAGAACCATACATCGACTCGCTAGGATGGTCCATCGCGCGTTGGTGGGAAGCAATGCTATAGTGAGAGTCGGGCGGACGACCGAAACCGCACCCGCAGAAGTGCAAGTGGCGCGCCTCGGGAGACAGAGCCCAACGCCAAACCGAAGGAGAACCGGACCATGCTGGACATTCTGAAGAAAACAGTCTACACGGGGATGGGGCTGGCGTACATGACCACGGAGAAGGTGCAGAAGATCGCCCGCGATCTCGCCGACAAGGCGGAGCTCTCCGAAGAGGAGGGACGCAAGTTCACAGGCGAGCTTTTGGAAAAGTCCGCCGAGGCCAAGAAGGCGTTCGAATCCAAGACCGCCTCGGTTGTCGAGAGCGTTATGACCAAGCTCAGGGTCCCTACGCGCAGCGAGATGGATGCGCTTGAAGCCCGTGTCGCCGAGCTGGAAGCCGCGCTGAAGGCGAGCGGAGACGAGAGCAAGACAGCCAAGTGACAGACTGCCGGGGACGGCGCAGAAAGACGCGGGGACTGCGATGACCGGATTGGAGAGACTGGCCGTCATTGGGCGGACATACCGCCATTTGGCGCGGTACCAGCAAATTGTCCGGGTTCTGTTCAAGTACGGATTCGGCGATTTGGTGGACACGCTCCACGTTCGTCGGTACCTGGACGCCGTGCTCAATTTGGTCTCCACGAAAAAAGACTCCGAGGAGGTCGAGCGTCTGACCCGTCCGGAACGACTCCGCCTTGTCCTGCAGGAATTGGGTCCCACCTTCATCAAGCTCGGGCAGATCCTGTCCACGCGGCCGGACCTTCTTCCCTACCCCTATCTCGAGGAGTTGGGGAAACTGCAGACGGATGTCCCCTCCTTTCCCTTCGCGCAGGTGCGGACGATCCTGCGCGAAGAACTTGGGGGCGAGCCGGATGAAGTGTTTCGCACCTTCGATGAGGTGCCCGTGGGCTCCGCCTCCATGGCGCAGGGGCATCGGGCCACGCTGCAGGACGGCGGAGAGGTCTTCGTCAAGGTCCAGCGCCCGGGAATCCGCGAACTGATCAAGGTGGATCTCGAAATCCTGCACCATCTGGCCTCGGTCCTCGAGGGGCAGAGCGAAGAGGCGCGTGTTCTCAAGCCCACCCGGATCGTGGACGAGTTCGCGCGCAGTTTCGAGCGCGAGATGGATTTCACTGCGGAAGCCTCCAACATCCGGCGCTTCGCCAGGCAGTTCCAGGGGCGTGCGGGAATCCACGCGCCGCGCGTGCATGGCGAACTCTCGACCTCCCGGGTCATCACCATGGAGTTCGTCAGCGGCCTCCGTGCCAACGACTTGGAGGGGCTGCGCGCCTCGGGCTGCGATCTGCCCAAGCTTGCCAAGCTCGGTGCGGAACTCGTGCTCGAACAGGTCTTCACACACGGTTTTTTTCATGCCGATCCCCATCCGGGCAACCTCTACGTGCTCGACGGCCCGATCATCTGCTATCTGGATTTCGGCATGATGGGGCGCATCACCCGCGGTGAGCGCCAGGATCTTGCGGAACTGCTCTGGGCCATTAGCACCCAGCGCGAACACCGGGCCGCCATGCTGGTGCTCAAACTCACAAACTACGACATCGAACCGGAACACGCCGCCCTGGAACGGGATGTGGCGCAGTTCATCGACCAGTTCTTCTACCTGAGCCTAGGGGAGGTCGATTTCAGCCGGGCCATCGCCCAGATCTACGCCATCTGTCGTCGGCACGGCCTCAGTCCCAAACCCCAGATCTACATGCTGGGCAAGGCGCTCGCGACCATGGAGGAGTTCGGCCGCCGACTCGATCCCGCCTACAATCTCTCAGCCCATGTGCGCCCCTTTGTCCGAAAGCTCTACATCGGTCGTCTCAATCCTCTGCGAATCCTGCGCACGCTCGGAGAGAACAGCACGGATTTTCTCCGTTTCGCCGTCGATTTTCCGGAGCAACTGCGCGCCATCATGGAGCTTGTCCGGAAAGGCGGGCTCAAGCTGGAATTGGAGCATCGCGGGCTCGAGAGCATGATCCATTCCCACGAACGTCTCGGCAACCGCATCGCCTCCGCCATCGTCCTGGCCGCCATGATTGTGGGCTCCTCTTTGATGACTCTGTCCAACGTGCCTCCGAAATGGAATGGCATCCCCGTCCTTGGTCTAGGCGGCTTCCTGCTGGCTGGCATTCTCGGATTGCGACTTCTCTGGGACATCCACCGCTCAGGGTGAGCTGACACCGGTTCGGGATTTCCCAACCGCCAAGCCGCCAAGGTCGCCAAGTTTTCCCTCTTTTCCCTTCCTTCCTTGGCGTTCTTGGCATCTTGGCGGTTCCTTCCATGACTTTGTCTCGGGGAAGGATGATTGTCACCGCAAGAGACTGTCAATCCTCACGATGACGAGCATATTCCATTGAACGACGTAGGATGTTCGCTGTTCTCGAGGTGTGACCATGATAACTGTGCATGAAAATTACGTTGTGGATGAGCAGGGAAACAGGAAGGCCGTCGTCGTCCCAGTGAAGGAATGGGAGCAGATTCTGGAGGCACTGGAGGCACTTGATGACATCAGTGTGTACGACGCTGCCAAACGCTACCCGTCAGACGCTGTGCCTTTTGAGCAGGCCGTTTTGGAGATCCGCGAGGGGAAGGCGGAGTGACCTACGAAATACTCATTGAGAGGCGAGCACAGCGAGTCCTCGGCAAGGTTGTTCAGCCACAACGCGATAGAATCATCTCTGCAATCAGACGCCTCTCACAAGACCCGCGCCCACCGGGGGTGAGGAAGCTCAGCGGAAGGGAGGCCTGGCGTATCCGTATCGGTTCCTATCGCGTCCTGTATGAGATTCAGGATGCCAAGCTCGTCGTGCTGGTTGTTGAGGTTGGAGACCGTCGAGACGTGGATCGTGGATAGGGGGAAGAGACAACAGTGCCTTTACACACGGACAGGGGTGCCGCGGTGTATCGAGAGTTTCATCCTGTTGATTCTGTCAGAAAAATCCCGCACAAGAATGACTTTTGAGGCAATCACTCTTGGGAAGAATCCATGTTCAAACTTTCTTGTCTCCGGATCTTCGTTGCACTGGCTTTCCTGAGTACTGTTTTGTGGGCTGCGCCAAGGAGCGTGCCTGTCGTCAACGCCTCGTTCGAGGGGGGTGTGGCGAAGGGGCTGCCTGCGGGTTGGTCCCGCTATGGTGGCTTGCGGAAGACCACGGATGTTTTTCTCGTGCCCGGGCGGGATGGCACAGTGCTCCGGTTGGAGGATCGTGATCCTGCGGCGGAGATCGGCATCACCCAGATTGTGCCCTGGCCGGGAGGCACCACAGTCCAGGCGATTTGCCAGACAGCGGGCATGCCTGGCTCGCCTCGCGGAGGCGCCTTTCTGCAGATCCGTTTTAGTCCGAGCGGAAAATATCTGCAGCGGACCTTGGTCACGACAGAGAACGGCGCATATTCCAGGACCGTGGTCGAGGGGGAGGTCCCGCCTGGAACCAAGGTGTGCCAACTGTTCCTGTACACCCATGCAGCTCCAAAACCCCACGTGCTTGTGGATGATCTGAAGTTGATGGCCGATGTTGTTCTTGCCAAGAAGACGAAGCGCGCAAAGGGAGTGAAGAAGATGGCGAAGCCCAAGCCTCCAGTCTACGCGAAGCTCAAACCGCTCCATCTGACCACGCCTCTCGCGCAAGCCGTCATCGCTGTCCCCAAAGCTCCCGCGCACGGGAAACTGGCGGAACGCATCCAGACCGCCATTCACGCCCAATGCGGACGGACCATCCCCATCGTTTCGGACACGGAGGTGAAGACTCCTCTCGAAACGCATGTGATCGCGGTCGGAAATCGCTCGACGAACGACCTGACCTCCCGTCTCTACGATCGCTACTACAGCCTGCTCGACCTCAAGTATCCTGGTGTGGGCGGACACGTCGTGCGCACGGTGCACAATCCTTTCGGCACAGCCTTCAACGCCGTCACTCTCGGTGGCAGCGACGACGCGGGCGTGGCTGCGGCCGTCGAAGCATTCCTGGCTATCCTGACGAAGCTTCCTCCCGGGGATGAACAGGCCAGCATCGGGCGAATCGTCGAAATTCAGCTTGGGAAAGGCATGAAGATCCCCAAGAATCCCTCCGACGCGAAGATCTGGGAGGAGTCGCGCACGTACGGTTCCAGCGGCTACTTCGGCTGGTGCGTCATCAGCAAGTGCATGGCGCTGTACCACATGACGGGCGAGGAACGCTTCGCACGCGAGTTTCTGCGTCTCGCCTTTCCCGACGAGAAGGCCATCGCCGATCTCGAGAAGCTCGATGGCGAGCGCATCGAGAACAAGCATGAGCCCCTGGCAGGCCCCTACCACTACTCCGCCCACATGATGATCCTCTTTTGGGACCTCATCGAGGAAAGCCCGTTCTTCGACGACGAAACCCGCCTGCGGGTCACCAACGCCTTCTCAAAACAGCTCGAGCATCGGTTGCGTGAGCATGTCTACGGCGTCACCAGTCCCCCCGCATCGGTGGGGAACCGGCACGGAGACTGGTCCGCGATGGCGCTCTACACCCTCGCACGCTACTTTCAGAAGGACTATCCCGGCCCCGTCTGGGAGGGTGGGCTCGAGTCCTGCCGCATCTACTTCTCCGCGCTTCTTCGCAGCGCCTGGCTCGCGGGCAGAAACGACCACATTTTCTGGTACACCTCCTACTATGATCCCATGCTCGACTACATGTATTTGTCTGGCGATTTCAGCGGTTGGGAGAAAGGCTTTCTGAAGCAGGCGCTCGTAACTCAGGACGTGCTCTTCAACGGGAGCCGGAACGACTGGGGACTCAAGGCATCCTCTCTCAATTTTCTACTGCGCGCGGCCGACCTGACGGGGGACGCACGCTGGCTCTTCTACCGCGACCGCACCGAAATCGACACCAACGGCCTGCGTCTGGGCCAGTCGTTCTGGCCCGCGCCGGATGTCCAGCCGCGTCCGCCAACCGAACTGCTCGACCGCTGGACGATCCAGCCCATGCCCGAGCCCTTCTGGAAAACGCGCGCAAGCGGCTTCACGCTGGACGAATCATTCCTTTGGGGCAGCTATCGCAACTCGCTGGACGACAGCGGCGACCTCATCCTGATCAAGGGTGCCAATGGCGGCGGCCGCAATCCCTACCACACCTTCTCGCTGCTCGAGTTCCGCCTGGACGGTGTCACGCTGCTCAAAGGCTACGGAACCCAGGTGCTCACCACTGCGGACGGGCTGGTCGAACCCAAGGTCGCCATGGACGGCGCTCTCAAGAGCTGTTCGGCCATCGGGGACACCGCCTGGGCGGTCGGGGAGGTGCCGGAAATGCCGTTCTGCAACTGGCGACGCCATATCCTCCGGCGCAAGAAAAGCTTCTGCGTCATCGTCGATGAACTCACATTCGAGACCGACAGCGAGAACATGACCCGCCAGACCATCTGGGACACGGTCGGAGGAACATGGGATGCGGCCGGGAACACTCTCCGGCTTGCCGGCGCGCAAAACGAGAGCACGCTCCCCGGCTGGAAGACGATCCGTGCGCTCGATGTCGTCTGCCGCTCGAAGCCCTCCAACGACGATGGGCCGCGCAACATGATCGATCTGAACTCCGTCGGCATCCGCATGGTCAAAGCCAGGGATCCGGGTGATTTCATCGAGATGGAGTTCGTCGCCGACCAGCCCATGGAAGGCGAACTGTTCGCCAAACTCATGGACCACAGTGATCGGGGCGGTGTGCGCATTCTGCTCGACGGCAAGGTCGTCGTCCCCGCCTACACGCATTTCTCGGCTAGTACGCAGACCAGTCGGGTTCCGCTCGGACGGCACACACTCCAACCGGGCACCCATCGTTTGCGCGTCGAGGCCGTGTCTCGGCACGAAGGACTTGATCGCTGCTACATTGGACTCGCGGGGTTGGCCATGAAGGGCGACCAGGCAAAGATGGAATTGAAGCCTACCAGCGCTTACGAACTGCATCCGTCGGACGCGGTCTCCGCCACCGGCCGGGGCAAGATCACCATGACTTGGAACGGAGAGGTGAAAGCCGGTGAAAAGCGGGCTTACTTCTACCTGGTCGCACGCGGTGGCGGCGAAGTGCTAGCGTGTCGGCGGATCTCCCCCACCGCCGCG
>JAGLDW010000292.1 GCA_023145395.1 Lentisphaeria bacterium
TCACCCGGGGAAAGATCCCCGGCGCGGGAAGCTGGACGCACCAGTACGGCACCGCCGGCAACACGGCCTCCAGCGACGACACCGCCGTGCGCGCACCCATCGGCATCCTCTGGTACGGAGAGCCCGGCCCGGGACGCATGCCCAGTCGCCACGCATCGAATGCCGCCCCCCTCTCCGTGGCTGGACGCTTCTTTGTACAAGGCGAGAACGTGATCATGACGCACGACGCCTACAACGGCCTCAAACTCTGGGAGCGCGAGATCCCGGGGGCGCTGCGGACGGGACTTAAAGGGCGCTGCTCGAATCTGGCCGCCCGCGAAGACAGTCTATTCGTGGTCGCCCGCGGACAATGCCTCCGTCTGGATGCGAAAACGGGAGAAACGCTGCACACCTACAAGGTCCCGCTAGGCCAGGACAAGGGCACCGGAAACTGGGGGCAATACGTCGCCTGTGTGGGAGATCTGCTGTACGGCTCCTACGGAGCGGACAGAGTCTTTGCGGTCGATGTGGAGACCGGAGATCTGCGCTGGACCTTCGACGGGGCGCGGATGATGCAGCAGACCATCTGCATCGATCAGGGAAAACTCTTTTTTATCGACTACAAAGTGAGCGAAGCCCAGAAGGCGAAGGTCCTGAAGAGTGTCAAAGACAAGCAGCGCATTGATCGCCATGGCAAGACCATTGCTCCAGACATCCGCCGCATCATCGCCCTGGACGCCACCACGGGAGCAATGCTGTGGGAGCAACCGCAATACCTGTCCGACTGCGTGAAGGTGGGAAAAGCGGGGGGCAATGTCACCCTGATGGCTGCCCAGGGAGTGGTACTCCTCTGCGGCCAGCCTTGGAACGGACATTTCTGGAAGGAGTTCTTCGCGGGCGACTTTTCACGCCGCAGCCTGATCGCGCTGTCCGCCGACGACGGTCACCGTCTCTGGAGCGGCCGCAAGGGCTACCGCAGTCGTCCGCTGATCGTCGGCAGCACAGTCTACGCCGAGCCATGGTCCCATGACCTGCACACCGGCGTGCCAAAGCGGCGTGTCAATCCCCTGACCGGTGGCGACAGCAAATGGCAGTTCTGCCGTCCCGGGCATCACTGCGGCAATGTCGTCGGCTCGCCAAACATGCTGTTTTTCCGCTCTGCCTCGCTGGCCTACTATGACCTCCTCGGCGACTATGGGACATCACACTTCGGCGCCCAGCGAACCGGTTGCTGGATCAACACGCTGCCGGCCAACGGACTTGTCATGATGCCCGAAGCCAGCTCGAGCTGCCAATGCGCATTTCCCCTCCAATGCACGGTTGTTTTCAAGCCACGGAAGCAAAACCGCGTGTGGGGTTTGTATAGTGTCGAAGGCAACACGACGCCGATCAAGCGCCTGGGAATCAACTTCGGCGCCCCCGGCGACCGCAAGAGCGCTGACGGCGCCCTATGGCTTGCGTGGCCCCGCTCTCGGCCAACCCGTCTCGTGTTCGCGATGCAAATCGACGCCAAGCTCGTGGGCGGTGGGAGCTACACTCGCCACAACAGTGAATTCGCGGACATTTCGGACACGGATGTCCCCTGGGTCTACACCTCGGGCGCCCAAGGACTACAACGGCTTGTCGTACCACTCGTCGCCGAGGCCGAGGGCGACGCCGAGTACACTGTGCGACTGCTCTTTGCCGAGACCGATGTCAAAGCCAAGGCCGGCAGCAAGCCCTTTGACGTGAAGATCCAAGGCAAGACCGTCGCGACCGACTGCGATGTGCTGAGCAAAGCGGGGGCAACCGGCAAAGCGCTGGTCAAAGAGTTCACCGGCGCCCTAGTCGAGGATCGTTTGGTGGTCGAACTAGTCTCCAAAGTGCAAAAGCCGACGCCCGGACAGTGGCCCATGTTGCGCGGCGTCGAAATCGTCCGGGAGCGCGTCCTGCACGTCGGCCTCTCCACACCGAGTTTTGTCATCAGCAACATGGACGCCGTCGTCGAAGGCGAGGTGCTGATCGGCAACTTCACCGAGAAGCGGTTTGTCGGCACAGTCAGTCTGAACGTGCCCAAGCAATTCCGCATCGATCCCGCATCGTGCGAGGTGGATCTCAAGACAGGCGAACGTCGGAAGATCCCGGTCAAGCTGAGCCTGGTGACCAAAGGGCCGCCAGTGACACTGCCATTCATCTGCAAACTTCTCCACGCCGACGGAAAAACAGAGAATCAATCGCAGACGAAGATCGAGTACTTGGGCAAACGGAGCCGCTCCATCGTCCACCCATCCGCGGATGCGCATGTCAACGCCGGCAATCCGACCAAGAACAACGGGTACACGACCGCCTTGGCCGTCGATGGCGGAGCTGGAAAATTTGGCGACCACAGTCACAACATCGCCTACCTGAAGTTCCCCATTGACGTCCCCGGAAAGGTGGTCTCGGCAATCCTGCGCATCTACGTCCCGCCCGGCGGGCACACGCAGAGCGCCGACTCCGGAGTGGTCCGAATCGCCGACAACGCATGGGGCGAGAACAGCATCAACTACAAAAACGCGCCAAAACCCGGTGCGGAACTCGCAAAACTCGGAAAAATCGACAAGGAAACCTGGGTCGAGCGTCAACTGAATGTCGATCTGACCGGACTCAAGGAGATCACAATCGTGCTGGATCCAACCGCCTGCGATGGTGCGACCTACGTCTCCAGAGAAGGTCCGGAAAAACCAGAACTCATCATCGAATACGGTACTGAGGAATAGGAGAAATGATCATGAACGGAAAGACGACGTTGCGACAGGGCATCTATGCCAGCATGCTCGCGGGAATGCTGTTGCTGGCTGGAGGTTGCGCCAACCTGGGTCAGGTCGGAGACATCCTCAACGCCCTCTCGGCTGGCACGGGCGAGGCGTTGAGCCTCGACAAGATCATCGCGGGACTGAAAGAGGCGTTGGAGGTGGGCACTCGCAACACAGTCGCGAGCACCTCCAAGGCCGGAGGCTATGCAAAGAATCCGCTGATCCGCATACCCATGCCCGAGAAACTGCAGAAAATGGCGTCCACACTACGAAAGGTCGGCATGGGCTCGTATGTGGACAGATTCGAGGCCAAGATGAACCAGTCCGCCGAACTTGCAGCGCGCGAAGCCGCACCCGTCTTCTTCAGTGCCATCAAGGATATGAGCTTTGCCGACGCAAAAGCCATTCTCCAAGGGGAATCCACAGCCGCAACGGACTATTTCCGAGGCAAGACTTCGACGGTGCTCAAGGCGCGCTACCAGCCCATCGTCACCAAGCAGATGGAAGGTCTGGGAGCCGTCAAGCTCTACAACGACCTCGAGACCAAATACAACAAGCTCCCCTTTGTCCCCAAGACCACCATGTCCGCAGAGGACTACGTGACGGATCAGGCGCTGAAGGGTCTCTTCACAGTGCTCGCCCAGGAAGAGCAGAAAATCCGCGAAAATCCCGCCGCCCGCACCACGGAACTGCTCCGTAGCGTGTTCGGCGGACAGAAATAGAGCCCAGAGACCAGAGCTCACACCTTTGAAGCTGACGCCGCGCAACGCAAATGCTGGCAGACAGTGAGATAGAGAAACAGCAGAGGACGCGCCTACCACCCTCGAGAAAAGGTTCAGAATATGAGTATAGTGGCTCGGGACGGCTCGTCCCGTAAGAGCTCCAGAATGCCAAGACACCTCGGCGCGGGCCGCACCGAACCACAAGGTCCTGCGCTTTTCTGCGTCGGTGCAGGCACCGATGCGCGGACTACGAAAGCGATGAAGAGGCTTCGGTGCGCATGAATCTCGTCTCAAGTGCAAGGATCTTGAGTCTCCCTCGTCAACTGGTCTTTGCCCTGCTGCTTGTGATTGCTCCGCTGGCGAGCCACGGACAAGAGAATGCATCCCCTCCCCCCGCCAGGAAGAACACACTCGAAGAGCGGCAACGCGCCATCCGCGAGCTTGGCGATGGACGCTTTGAGGTGCGGAAGGAAGCTTCCCATTTCCTCTGGCAGTGCGGTCTCGCCGCGCAGCTTCTGCTTGAACAGGTGGTAGCGGGGGACAATCCGGAGGCGGCGACTCGGGCGAAGAGGATCCTCGAACGCTTCGCCAAGAAGGATGTCGGGAAGCTGCCACCCGATCGAGCAGGGCGTTTCGTCCTGTGCGCTCTCCAGCTTCGGTCAAACTTCTTCGCTATGGCAGGGGTACTGAATGAGAAGCCCACGGAGCGGGAGTTGAAGGAATTCTTCGCCGCAATCCCGGATAGGGAAGAGAGACGGCGGGCGGTCGCTTACCTGTCCGCATACCAAGACCACCTCATCCGGATCGCCCGAGACGAGGGAATCGAACGCGCGGAATCGTACATCGAGACCGCCGCCGCGTCGGGCCATCCCGACGCAGTGCGTCGCTGGGTCGCCTACCTCGTGGTCACTGACAGAGCCGGGAAGGTCTGCAAAGGTCTGGAGAAGCGGGCGGCTGCAGGGACGCTTGGAGAACTCAGATTGCCCCTCCTTTCGGCTCTTCGCTACGCGACGGGCGATCACGACAAGGCGCTAGAGTTGGCCGAGGAAATCGACTACAAGGATGTCAAGCTGAGTGTGTTGTACCAACGCGGGGACTGGATCGCCATCGGCGACGCCGTTGCGGAGACCGCAACCACCGATCCAGCACGGCGCGCTGTGCGCCTGCACGCGGCGCAATTGGCTGGCGACAGAGAACTCGCCGACAAGATCCTCGCGGAATCGCTGGCTAAGGAGCCCCCACGATACGGAAGCGGGAACTACATCCCCCTGCTGCTCGAGAACCACATCGACGATTTCGCCAAGGCACTCGGACAACGAAAGCCATTGAGCCCCTCCGGAAGATGCCATCTCCTCCTTGCCCTCGGCCGCTTGGACGAAGCCAAGCGGATTGCCCCCAAGACGGGACTGGGGTCGATGACCCAGGAGTTCCCCGGGATCGTGGAGGTGCCTCCCGAGCAAGCCGCCGCAGTCCCCGCGAAGAAGTTCGACGCGGACGAGTTCATCGAGAATCTGCGCCGTACTCAGCGAGCGTGTTTCCGAGAGCGCTCGTTGCCAAGTGCCATGGAAAAGATCAAAGCATGGCACTCCGATCCCAAACCGTACCCATGGAAACTGGAGCAGGCAGTTGGGGTGGCGCTTCCGGATCGCCGAACGGCATTCCGCCTCTACAAGGCGATCAAAGCAACCGATCCACAGGCTTCCACGCAGGAAGTGATGGAGCGTGTGGCATCATATCTCTACATCGACGCTCCCCTGGAGCCGGTTCGGCGCCTTGTCGAAGAGGGCTTGGACAGCCCGCTCAAGCCGAAGGACATGTCCGATGCGGAGTGGCTGCAGCTCATTGCGGCGATCTGCTGGACACGGTGTTTGGAGAAGGAGGCGACCGAGTATCTGCGTCGATCCCTTTCCGCCGGGGGATGCCCGTTCCGGCTTGCCCTCACTCTTCTGCCTTCGCTTCCGCAGAAGGAGCGTGCTCCCCTGCTCAGGACCGTGGCTCGCAGGGCGCTCTTGGATGACAAACTCGTTGTGGGTGCCGTACAGGCCTTGGCCGCCTGCGAGTTTGCGGAGCCGGCTGGAGGGAACGATGTCCCCCTTCATGCCCTTCTCGCCACTGACAGTGAAGGCCATAGCGCCTATATACCTTGGATATGGACGCGCTTCCTTGAGCCTCTGGGTACGAGTCGCGATGCGGATAGTGCCGACAATCTCCGCCGGTACGCACGAATCCCCGGCTTCAGCCGGCATAACGATATGGTTTCGGCCTTCCTCAGTGAGGAACGTTACGCCGAGGCAATCAAGGAAATCAGGATGCGGGAGCTCCTCCTGTTGGCTCGCGCCGCGAGCCATGGTTGGACGGGTCAGATGTCGTTGTTCACGCGTCTTCGGCAGCTGCGAATCGCCGCACTGCTCGGGATGGGGAAACGCGAGAAGGCGATGCAACTGCTGCACGCGGCGGCGGTGTGGGCCGGAGATGACTACTGCACGATCGGCATTGTCAACATGCTGGACGAGGCCGGTCTGAAGGAAGAGGCCGACTGGGCGTTCGACATCGCCTACCGGACGCAGGGAGGCGCATACCACGGACGCGCGAGTCCCACGGTGATGGATCTGAACAACCTGGCATGGCTCTGCGCTCGCTGTGGACGCGAGCTTGAAAGTGCGCAGACATACGTGCTGAGAGCTCTTGAGTACAGCCCCTATGGACCTGCCTACAATGACACTTTGGCCCACGTGCTTGCCGGGCAGGGCAAGTTCGATGAAGCAGTCAAGGTGCAGCGCCGTGTCGTCGCTCTCGTCCCTTGGGATGGGCTCGGCGGGCACGGCTTTCGTGCCTCCCTCCGGAAGTTCGTCGCACAGCGAGACGCAAAGTGACGCAGACCTTCGGAGTCCGATTTGGGAACCGTCCCTCATATCGTCACCCCCAATCGTCGCCGCAATCGTTCCTACCTATGTGGTCTCTGTGCTCTCTGTGGTAGAAAAAATCCGGAGTTTCCCTCCTTTGCGGCTTTGCGGAGTTCGCACACGCGGCTCAGCGGGTCGTTAGTCCTCCCTTCGTGTCCTTCGTGTCTTCGTGGTGAAGAATCCACCAGTTCGCGGTGCGGTGCCCTGCGGGGTTCGCTTTAGTTGAATATCCGCCGTCGAAGCAATATCCTGTGCCGTCGTGCAGGCACACAACAACCCGGAGACAAACAGCCCAGATGCTAAGCACCCGAGGAAAGACGCTCTTGGTCGGTGGCCTGGTGGCCGTGTTCGCCACAGTCCTCCTGTACCGTCTGCTCCGCCCCGAAACGGTCAACACCTGGCCGATCACCAACCTCCCCGTGCGGGATGGGGGTATCCTCTGTTTTGGGGACAGCCTAGTGGCCGGCGTTGGGGCGGAGACCAAGGACCGTGCCTATCCCGCGCAGTTGCAGGACCTCCTGCGACGCAAGGTCGTCGCCGTGGGCACGTTGGGGCAAACTGCCGAGGAGGGGCTGAAGAAACTGCAGAAAGATCCGCGGCTCCGCGCCCCCGTCGTCATCGTCACCCTAGGCGGGAACGATCTGATGAACAGAGTCGAGCTTGAAGACACGCTTGATGCGCTTCGGGGCATCTTCACGGAACTTCAGGGCCGCAGAGCAGTCGTTGTCTTCACAGGCATCGACAGTCCCATGAGTTCCACTCGCGGCGAGAAATACGAACAGCTCTGCCGTGAAACCGGGGTCATTCTCGTCCCCAACATCCTAAAAGGAATTTTTCGGAATGAGGATTTGAAGGCTGACACCGTCCATCCCAACGGTGATGGATACGCGATCTTCGCCCAGCGCGTAGCAGACACGCTTCTGCCATATCTCGAAGTGGTGGCGAAAAAGCCTCGCTAGCAGTAACAGAAACAGCATCAGGAAAGCCAGCATGCAACACTTGCCCACCCGCACCCCGTCCACACGTCCGTTCACAGTGTCCTGTTTCGTCGCGACCGCGCTTCTTTTCGCGTCGATCACTGTCGGTGCCCTGCCCGATCACTCCAAAGGGATCCTCAAGCGAGCCGATGTGGTGGCCGCCGCCGCCAAGGTCACAGCCCAGCGTTTTCCCAATGCCGACAGTGTCCTTGTGGACGATGCGATCATCGAGCAATACGAGCCCGATGGCACCTCCGTCTCCTACGACGACACCTACTTCAAAGTGCTGACGGAGAAGGGGCG
>JAGLDW010000293.1 GCA_023145395.1 Lentisphaeria bacterium
CAGATGGGCTCCAACATCTACAATCCGAACAGCAAGATCCTCACCGTGGGCATCCCCGAACTGCAGATCAACGACATGGTCCACTACGTCGCCAAGCGCAACGTGGTCAAGCCCCGTGTGCCCAACACCTGGAGCGACTACCAGGTGTTCGAATACACAGATCCCATCTGCCGCTACAGCTACGAGGTGCACGCCCCCAAGTCTCTGCCCCTCAGCAAAATCATCCTCAAGGACGAGATCGAGGGAAGCGTCGCGTTCAGCAAGCGTGAAGAGGGAGACCGGATCATCTACCGCTGGCTTGTGACGGATGTTCCCCGCATGTACCGCGAGCCTGGCATGCCCTCCCTCCACACGGTTGTCCAGCGCCTGCTTGTCAGCACGATCCCAAGCTGGCGCGACATCTCGCGCTGGTACTGGAAACTTTGCGAGCCGCACTTCGAGGCCACCCCGGCCATGGAGGCCAAAGTCAAGGAACTGTCCACGGAGCTCACAAACCGCGAGGCCCGGATCAACGCCATCTTCACCTTCGTGTCGCAGCAGATCCGCTACATGGGCATCACCACGGAGAAAGAGGCGCCCGGTTACGAGCCCCACGACGCGGCCGACACGTTCGAGAAACGACACGGCGTCTGCCGCGACAAGGCAGCTCTGCTCGTGAGCATGCTCCGACTCGCCGGTTTCAAGGCCTATCCAGTCATCATCCACAACGGTCCCAAAAAGGACATGGAAGTGCCCCAGCCCTACTTCAACCACGCCATCGTCGCCGTGGCCAAGCCCGGAGGGGGCTACATGCTCATGGATCCCACCGACGAGAACACGAAGGACATGTTCCCCGCCTATCTCTGCAACCAAAGCTACCTCGTGGCGACACCCGAGGGCGAGACGCTGCTCACCAGCGCCATCATCCCCGCATCCGAAAACACAATGTGGGTCAAGACCCAGGCGCGCATCGCCGCGGACGGACGCCTCACGGGAACCGCCGAACTCTCCTTCGACGGAATCAACGACAATGCCTATCGCGGATATTTCAGCCGCATCAAACCCGTCGAACGACGACGCTTCTTCGAGGGAGTGGTGAGCCGCGCCCTCTCCGGCGCCCGACTCACGCAGATCACCATCACTCCCGAGAAAATGCTCGACACAACCCAGCCACTTCACGTCTCCCTCGGCTTTGAGGCGCCGAACGCCATCGTCAGCGACGGCGCCACGGTCATGCTCCCCGTTCCCCGACTCGGAACCGGAGTCGGAATGGTCAACTTCATCCTCAGACAAACCGGCCTGAAGAAACGCAAGTATCCCCTGAACACACACTACGCCTGCGGAGTCCGCGAGGAACTCACACTCGAGATCGCTCCCGAACTCGGGCGCATCGTCGCCATGCCCGAGTATCCGCCCATCGACACGGACACGATCCTCTGGAAACGGACGCTCGAAGCCAGTGGGACCACGCTCTCGGGAACCAGCCAATTCCAACTCAAAGGGGTGGAGTTCAACCCCGCGCAATACCTTGCCCTCAAGGGAACTCTCAAGAGCCTCGAACTCAACGCGCGCAAGAAGATCATCCTGGCCACGGAGACCGACAGCCGCGCCCGGCGCGACAAGAAGGAAGCCGCACCAGACGCTGAAGAGCAGGCGACACCCACCGCCGACACAATCGTCGAGGACGACCTCTGGGAGTTCGACGTGACGGCGCCAGGCTCCTGGACACTCATCCGCACGGTCGCGCAGCGCATCCTCACCTACAAGGGGAAAAAGGACAATGCCGAACTGAAATGGGACTACAATCCCGCCTGGGGAGATGTCAAACTGCTGGAAGCCACAGTCACCAACGGCACCGATGTCAAAATCATCAGCGAGGACGAGATCAACCTGATGGATGCGTCCTGGGTCGCCAACGCGCCGCGCTATCCCGCGGCCAAGACGCTGGTCGCCAGTCTCCCGGGGGTCGAAGTCGATAGTGTCATCCGCTACAAGGTGAAGCACACGTTCCGGGACAGGCCCTTCTTCGCCACCCGTGTCTCGTTCAACGGACACGACCCCGTCAAACGACGCGCAATCCATCTGAGCATCCCCGAATCCCTCCCCCTTCGAACCCACCTCTTCGGCCAGGGCGTTCTCGGCCAGTTCGGGGTGAAGAACGCGGTCGTCTCGCGTCGCCGCGAGGACCGCGGACGCGTCCTCCTCGAATGGACAGCCCAGGACATGCCGGCGGTGAAGCGCGAGAACCACCTGCCTCCCTGGTGGGCCTTCAACCCCGCGCTCTTCGCCTCGACCGGAAACTGGCGAGACTACGCAAAGCGCGTGCGCAAGATCCTCCTAGCAGCCGCGGATTCGAAAGCGGCGCCGGAAAAAGTGCACAGTCTCACGGCGGACACGCCCGGGAAAACCGTAATCGCCATCCGCGATTTCGTCACCAAAAACATCCGCCTGGCAGGCCCCGGCCTCAACGCGCTCCCCCTTTCCGCAATCACCCCCGCCGACCAGACGCTTGCGGAAGGATACGGAAACAGCGCGGACCGCGCAGTGGTCCTCTACGCTCTGCTCAAAGCCGCCGACTTCCGCCCTGAATTCATTCTGGCGTCGAACTCGCCCCGCATCGACGACCTGACCGAAGGCGCCTTCGCGTTTCCCGCCGCGCACCTCTTCCCCACAGTCCTCGTGCAGGTCAAAGTCGATGGAGACAAAATCCTCCTGAACGACACCAGCGAATACGCAGCGCTCGGGACCACCGCCCACGACGAACGCATGGCACTCGCCCTCCGCAAGGGAAAACTCTTCCGCATCCAGCCCCCCAAGGACAAGAGAAACCGTAGGGAAATCCATTGTCAAGTGGTGCTTGAGGCCAATGGGACCGCACGCATCGCCAAGACCACACACTACTACGGCACCGCCTTCGCCGCCCGCAAGAAGTATTTCGCGGAACTGCCGCCGGAAGAACGTCGACGCTACCAGCAAGAGGCCGTGGCACGCATCTCGCAGGCAGCGGAAGCCTCCGAGCCTCTCGTCACCGAGTTCGATTCCTACCCCGGAGTCGAGACGGTGGTCGCCCGCGTCCCCGACTACGCAGTGGTCGATGGCGACTTCCTCTACTTCGACCTGCCCGTGCAGCCCTTTGGTCAGCTTGGTCTGCGCGCCGCCACCCGAACCAACGCCTTCTACCGCGGCAGCCCACTCGACCTCAAGACAGAGACCCAGATCCTCCTGCCCGAGCCATTCCTCACACCGGTCCTGCTCCCGACAAAGATGAACTGGAAGGGACCGAATGGCCTTGGCAGGCTCAAGGTGCGGATCCGACGCTTCCGCACACCGGAGGGCCGCCAGGCCATCGCCATCACCCACCATTGGAGAATCCGCCCCGCTGTCGTCCCAGCCAGGAAATACGACCGGATTCAGGAACCCAGAGAAGTGCTCTTCCAACCAGGTGCCAAGACTGTGCTCCTGAGAAAATGACAACGCCAATGGACGGCACAATCCCAGACCCACAAGTCCTCGGCGTGCGAACGGCGTCCCCGGCGCCACCCAGTCGCCTGGACCTCTGCGCGCTCGAACTCTTTGAAGAGTTTCCCTCGAAGAAAAGTGCCTACAAAGCAGCGAAGGCTGGCCGGATTCTGCTCGATGGAGAGGCTACCTCCCCCAACGCCCCGGTTGCTCCGGGGCAAACGCTGACATTGCTGGCGCCTCACGATCCACCGCCCGTCTACGACTTCCCGCTGACTGTGCTCTTCGAGGATGAATCGCTCGCAGTGATCGAGAAACCGCCTGGGATTCCCGTGTCCGGCAACTACCCGCGCACAGTCGAACGGGCGCTGCCGGCAAACCTCCAGCCCAGCACGGCTGTGGACGCCCTGCCCGCACCCCGGCCAGTCCATCGCCTCGATGCGCCCACCGGAGGCGTGCTCCTCACCGCCAAGACGGCCAGTGCTCTCGCCAACCTGAGCCTCCAGTTCGAACAGCGGGAGATCACCAAGCGCTACCGTGCGATCGTGACGGGGCACCTGGGAGGGGACGGCACCATCCAGACAGCCGTGGATGGACGTTCCGCCCTCACCGAATACCGAGCCGTGCTCCACGCCCGCTCGCTGACCACCGGCTGGACCACCACGGTCGATCTCGAACCCCACACGGGACGCATGCATCAACTCCGAATCCACATGGCCTCCATCGGCCATCCGATCCTTGGTGACCAACAGCACAGCGAGGGAAAGGTGCTGCGCGGAAAGGGCCTTTTCCTCTGGGCGGTGCAGATCGAGTTCAGACACCCCGACACTGCGGAGCAACTATGCATCTCGGTGCCGGAACCCCCGAAATTCCAAGCGTTCCGGACACGTGAGGTGCGACGGTGGAAGAAGCTCTCTGGCCCTGACTAGGATCAGGTTGGATGGATGGATGGAGACGTCTGCCATGTCTTCGGAGGCTCTTGCAGAACCCCACGTGGCCGCGCGGCTCGCGTGGGGTTCTGCAAGAGCCTCTTCGGTCAGCGCGGTGGCTTATGCGCCTCTTTCTTCTCCCCCAACTCTTTGGCGAGTTTCTCGCACTCCGCAAACCAGCGTCCAAACGATTCCTGGTCATAGGTGGGTGCAGCCAAACGGGGAATCGCCGCGCAACGCTGACGCGCCCGCTGCATGCAGGCCGCCGGCGACTCGCCAAACGACGGCACCGTCCGCCCAAGTACACGCGCGAGAATTTCCCCGAGCATCTGCGTTCCCATCTGAAACTGCATCGGATGCATCGGCACATGAATCCTCGTCTGTGCCACATCGAGCAGACATGGGACATTCTCCCCGCCTTCCTCCCCGAAAAGCATCTCCAAACTGGCATCGCGCCACGTGCGGCCAGAGGCCGCATCCACCAACGCGCTGTCCGAGCCATGGCGGATCTCCACCAAGCATAGGGCGCCACTGCAAATCTCCAAAGCATCATAGCCGGCGGCACGGGCGAACCGACAGAGTTCGGCCGCCCGAGCATGGCTGCCTTCCGGAACGGATTCCAGACCCGCGAAAGCATCTCCCACATCCACTGCGGACTGGGGCGGTGCCATACGCCAGATCTTGTGCCACTCCCACATACGCGCCCAATACGCACCATCAAACGTCGAGAATCCGCGCCCTTGAAACCGCACAGGCTTCCGCCCGACTGCAGCGCACAACGCACTGTATGAGGGTTCCGCTCCCCCGATTGTGAAAGGCGAGACGAGTTCGCTCGCCGCACCCAACGCCACACCAATGCGCTCTTGGCGGACCCCCAACGCCACTCGTCGGGCACAGCTTTGCAGCTCCTCCTCCCCCAAAGTCAGAGTCGCTCGTTGCACGAGCAGCGTCCCAATCCTCTGATGCAGTCTCGAGAGGTCGGCAATCCGCCCCGTGCCGGTTCCGCAAACGTACAAGCGTTGATGCGCAGTCACAGAGAAGGGAAACAGCTCGGCTTCGCGAACGAAAAAAGGAAGTGCCTCCCCATCGCGTCCCATCGTGCCGAGAGTCAGTCCGATCTCGCCATTGAGATGCGCGAAGTCGGACTCCAGTTCCCGGGCGTCGATCAAGTGGGGCAGAGCACGTTTCGGATCCCTCAGCTTGTTGATGGCGCAGATTCCCGCGTAGGCATGTGGATGGATTGCTTTGGGATCGATGGCGCAAGCGGATGCGTACGCCTCGTAGGCGTGCTCGTAGTCCCCTGCCCTCTCCGCTTGGGAAGCCCGGCGCAGAACCGCACTCACACGCACCTCGCGAACGATCAGAAAAATGGAAAACAGTGCGCCAAGGGCACATCCTGCAGGCAAAAGAGCGCGTGCCACGAACTGCGGACGTTTGTCGGACGCCCACCGCAGTCGCAGCATCGGACGCCAGAGCAACCCCACGCAGACAAGTCCGAGAATGCTCATGGGAGGCTGCACGAGAACCTTGTCCAGCATGCCATGCCCAATCACCATCCACGCAGTGAAATGCACGGACAGCCAATACGGCGAACGCCTGCGAAAGAGAAACAGGGGGGGGACCAGCAGCAGCGCCCAGATCACGGCAACCGGGATGCCAGCCTGTGCCGCAACGTGTAGCAACTCATTGTGCGGGTGCTCGGTCACAGTGGCGGCATTTGGGCGGGCTTTGTGCGCCAAGGAACGATACTCCACAAATTCTCGCCGGAAGTTCCCAGCTCCCACTCCGAACATCGGGTGGTCGCGCACGAGACGGATCGTTGATGCATACAAGGGCACTCGGATGTCACGGGTCACCATATCCACAATGCGGTCGGCCTTCACCACCACCACACCCATCAGGAGCACTGCCGTCAGGCCAATCACCACAGCGCGCGCCAGACGTGTGCAGGATGGCAACAGCAAGAAGAGAAATGCGTAGACGGCCAGCATCAACCAAGTCGCGCGGCAGTGGCAAAGCACCACCAGAGGGAGCGACAATCCGGCAATCGCCAGCGCAACGAGGATCCGGAAGTGCTGCGCGTTGCGCTTCGTGCGGCGTCGCGCCCGCGGCTCAAGTGAAAGCAGTGCCCAAGGCGCCAGAATGATGATCAAAGTCGCAGCCCAGTTGCGATTGCCAGCCAAGGCCACCACTTCGAGGCCCAACCCAATCTGCATGTAGCCATGCACAACCTGAATCAGCCACAACACGCCGAGAATCTGCGGAATCCTACGAGGAATCAATGTCCGGGGACACGAGGCGTAAAACCAGGGAACGGCAAACATGCCCAGCAATGCGATGACGGCACTTGTCTGCGCGGTGCGGAAAATCCACGAGCTCAACACGATCAGCACCGTCACGCCGATCAACGTCATGTGGGAGTACCGTGACAGCCAGCCAGACACCACCGCCACACCACGCCCCTCGCGATGCAATGGGGAAAGCAGCACGGCCGGCAGAACAAGCACCGACAACACGGTGAATGTCGGGATGAAAAAGCGAAGCGTTCCGGAAACGAGGAATCCCACTCCGCAGACAAGTGACACTGGTAGAGCGAGGAACAGCAACGCCACCGACATACAGCGAAACAGGCGCGGCGCCGCATCGACGCAACAGCGCCAGCGCCCCGACTGCTCTTGTGCTCCGTCCGACATCCTTCGCTCCCGGAATCCGCTTCCGCGGCACCGTGGTTCACTCGCCCTCGAACGCGACCAGCTCGAGTGAGAACCACAAACATTCGCCGGCCAGTGGATGATTCCCATCCACGACCGCACCATCCTCCTCCACACTCACAACGACTGCCTGCATGGGTTCGCCCGAGACCCCCTCCTCCTGGATCTCGACCATCTCCCCCACCTCCGGATCAACGTCGCCCGGAAACATCTCGTTCGGCACGAAGACAACCACTTCCTCGAGCCGCGGGCCAAATGCGTCGCCAGGCTCCAGCATCAGATCGATCCGGGCACCGGCACAAACGCCGACCAACGCCAACTCCAAGGCAGGTAGAAGGCTGCCATCACCCAGTACAAGAGGAGCGGCAACGGCGGGTGAAACAGACTCCAAAACGGCACCGTCCGCGTTCCGGCATTCGTAGGCGATACGGATTCCATCACCGATCTGTGCAGTCCTGCTCATCCTACCCATTTCTCCGCGTCGTGCGCTCCCGCCCGCAACGATTAGACCCGTTTCTTCATCGAACGCTTGCGCAAGCGAATCTCTTTTGGCGTGATCTCGACCAATTCGTCGTCATTGATGAAATTGATGCACTCCTCAAGCGACAGATCGACGGGTGTGACCAGTGTCACACTCTCGTCCGTCCCGGAAGCGCGCATGTTGCTCAATTTCTTTCCTTTGCCAATGTTGACCGCGAGATCGTTCTCGCGGCAATGCTCTCCCACAATCTGCCCCTGATACACGGGAACACCAGGTCCGAAGAACATGCGGCCGCGGCTCTGCAGGTTGAAAATCGCGTAGGCCACAGTGCTGCAAGTATTCATGGAGATAAGCACGCCGCGCTGACGCTGGCGGATCTCCCCCGCGAACGTGTCATACTCGCCGAACACATAGTTCATCACCCCCATCCCCTTGGTGTCGGTGAGGAACTCCGACCGGAATCCGAGCAGTCCCCGCGTCGGAATGCGATACAGCAACCGAGCCATGCCGTTCTCAGTCTCCATCGACAGAAGCTGCCCCTTGCGCTGCCCAAGCTTGTCAATCACCGTGCCCATGCAGACCTCGTCCACATCGACCGTCAGCTGCTCGTAGGGTTCCAGCTTCTTGCCATCTCGCTCCAGCAGAATCACCTGCGGACGCGTGACTTGGAACTCATAGCCCTCTCTGCGCATCCGCTCGATGAGGATGGACAAGTGTAGTTCGCCCCGGCCCGAGACATTGAATCCATTGCCTTCGGGCAGTTGTTCGACATGCAGCGCCACGTCCGCCAGCACTTCCCGGCCGAGGCGGTCCGCCAAGTGCCGACTGGTGACAAAGGTTCCGTCGCGCCCCGCGAAGGGCGAGTCGTTGGCAATGAAGCTCATGCTGATGGTTGGCGGGTCGATCTCCATGGGCGGCAGCGGCGTGGGGTGGTCCGGATCCGTGAACGTCACCCCCACAGTCACCTCGTCCATGCCCGCCACCGCCACGAGTTCCCCCGTGCCCGCTCCGTCGGTGGGCACACGCTCATTGCCGTCGAAGCGGAAGATCTTGGTGATGCGCGCGGGCACCACCTCGCCGTCCCGCAGCACGACGACGACCTCTTTGTTGATGTTCAGCGTGCCATTCGAGATCTTGCCAATACTCAAACGGCCTAGATAGGGCGAATAGTCCACGGAGCTGACCAGCATCTGCAACGGCGCCTCGGAGTTTCCGCCTGGCGGTGGGATATGCCGCACGATTTGCTCGCAAATCGGTTCCATTCCCTGTCGCTCGCCATCGATCTCGTTCATCGAATAGCCCTCGCGGGAGCTGGCGTAGATCACCGGGAAATCCAGAATGTCGTCCGGGGCATTCAGCTTGACGAACAGGTCGAACACCTCGTTCACGGCCCACTCCGGCCGTGCAGCGGGCTTGTCGATCTTGTTGATCACCACCACAATCGCCAAATGAAGAGCCAGCGCCTTCTTCAGCACGAAGTAGGTCTGCGGCATGGGGCCCTCCTGGGCATCCACCAGAAGAACAGCGCCTTCGGCCATCTTGAGCACTCGCTCCACCTGCCCTCCAAAGTCGGCGTGTCCCGGCGTGTCGATGATGTTCACCCGGTATTCGCCGTACTGAAACGAGCCGTTCTTGGAGGAGATGGTGATGCCCCGCTCCCTCTCGAGATCCATGGAGTCCATGAGTCTTTCATCGACGCTCTGGTTCTCCCGGAACATGCCGCTCTGGCGAAAAAGCTCGTCCACCAGTGTGGTTTTACCATGATCGACATGGGCGATGATCGCCACGTTGCGAAGTTTCGTCTGGTCCATCCGGATCCCCTGGAAAGTAAAATTGACCATGCAGAAAATGCCTATCCACTAGCATGAGAGCAGTGGTGGGCAAGCGCGATGTTTACAACCCGCACTATAGCTCCTCAACATTGTCTCTGCGCTCCACTCGCGTCATTGCCACACGCCGGGTGCCCGCCTTGAAAACAGGGCGCATCCACCTATGGTTTTCTACTTGAGCGCGATTTTTGAAAAGCCTGCAGACCGCTAACTAGAGGGAGTGAAGCACGATGGCCAGCAAGAAGAAGGGATGTCTCATTGCCGCGGCAATTTTCTGCGGATGCATTCTGGTGGTTGTCTGCGTGGCTGTGGGCTCGCTCGTCGCCTACGGGCGCAAAGTGCGCAATGAAGTCACGGACACCACCCCACTCGAAGTGCCTGTCGCACAGCCCACCGAGACGGAAAAACGCAAGCTCGGGCGTGAATACAAAAAAATGGCAGACTCTTTCAAGGCGGGCGCTTCGGAGGAATTCTCGTTCAGCGCCGACGATTTGAATGGCATGATCGCCTCCGTGCCCGACTGCGAGGCTGCCAAAGGACGCGTGCATTTCAAGATCGAAGACGATCGTATCAAAGCCACGATGAGCATTCCGCTGGTGGAACTGCCCTTCCTCTCCGGACGCTACATCAATGGCGAGTTCGACCTGAAGGTGACATTCGAAAACAACCGTCTCGACATCTATCCCCATGAAATCAAGGTGAGGGGAAAACCCATTCCCGCCACCTTGATGAACGCGCTCAGGGAGAAGAATTTTGGCGAGGAGCTCAATCGCAATCCGGAACTGCAAAAAGCGCTGAAGCAGGTGGAGTACGTCGGCATCGAGAACAACCGGCTCGTAATCCGCTCTCGCGCAGGGAAGTAGCACACGCATGACCAAAGCTTTTCGGCACCCACTTCTTCTCCTGACTGCACTTTTCGCCGCAACGTGTGCACGCCCCCAGGAGGGCCCTGTCAAGGAGATTCCCACTGGGGAGCTACCATCGGTCACCAAGTCCTTCGCCACGCAGATTCACGAACGATCCACATCCAAGTACTGGCGCGGCAACCGCGGCAGAACGCCCCTCAATCGGGACATCCTCGCCGCCAGTGTCGAAGCGGCCCGAGCCTACTACCTCAGTCACCAAAAGGCCGATGGAAACTTCATCTACGAGCACGACATCGTCTTGGACAAGATCGCCAATGACGACAACCAAGTGCGCCAGGCCGGTGCACTCTGGGGGCTTGCATGTCTCAACCGCGACCGCCCCAACGCGCCCACCGCGCGATCCGTGCTCAGGGGGCTCGATTTCTTCTACGCAAACAGCCGCGCCTTGCCGATCGGAAAGTTCGCCCCCGTCTACCCTGGAGAGACGCGCATAAAGACGGGAATGGTCGCTTTGGTCTGCCTGGCCATGACGGAACTATGGCGGGGAGAGCAACGCTACTTCACCCGCGTGGGAAAGGGTTTCGTGGACAGCTGGTTCACAAACTACCTGGACTATCTTGCCGCCATGGAACTCGACAACGGCAGCTGGGGCAGGGATTTCAACCTGGACACCCGCGAGAGGAATCCTGTCAGCAGTCCCTACTACGACGGCGAATGCCTCCTCGCGTACTGCCGCGCCGCACGCTACATGAACCGCGAAGAACTCATTCCGAAGATCGAGAAGATCGCCCCTCTGCTCGCAAAACGCTACACCACCGACGAGTGGCGAAAGGATCCCGGATCTGATTTGACCAAAAGCTTCTTCCAGTGGGGCTGCATGGCCTTCGCGGACTACGTCGAGGCTGGCTGGAAGGATGCGGATCAGATCGGAGATGCCGCCCTGGCACTCGCCTGGTGGCAAATCCACGAAAACCGGCTTCTTCTGCGCAGAGGCAATGTTGGCTATGCAGTCGAGGGTCTAGTTGCTGTTCACAAGATCGCGCGACTCCGCGGCGACCGCAGAGCCATGCGGGAGCTCAAACGCGTCATCGACCAGGTGCTGTCGGAACTTGTCACCTGGCAGGTCAATGGCCCGCTCGAAGCAGAGAACTTTTTTCTTCGCACCCTGGGGCATCGTCCCAAGCTGGCCTTTGGGGGCATCATGAGCCGCCGGGACTCCGGCATCGTCCGCATCGACACGGTCCAGCACCAGGTGCACGCCACGCTCATGGCCATGGAGGAACTCTATCCAGACCCGGATGCCGCGAGAAAGAAGAGAACCACCCCGTCAAACCCATAGTCGCAAACTATGTCCAGAATATGGAAGACGGACTCCGGACGGCGAACTCGCTTAAAACCATCCCTACAGCGCGTCCAACGGACTTGCCGCCGCCGTCTTCAACTCACGGACCACATGCGTGTAGATCATCGCTGAAAGGACGGCAACCTCTCCACCCACATCCTGTGGATCCTGTTGATCCTGTCAAAACTTTCTACCCAAAACGAGAACGGATTTTCCGAACAAAAGGATGGATCTCACCTGCGTCGAGATAGTGCTCTTCCCAAGAAGTGACAACGACGATACATTGGTCGTGGAGTCGATCTTGGTCGGAGAGCGGTTCAAAGGCTACCCAGGCAAGTTCAGATGGGGCGACGAGAGCACGTGTGTGTCACGGTCCACGCTCAGTCTGACCGGATATACTTGGTGCCGGATTGCCTCCTATCTGTGCCTGGCTGGGGCCGGGTGGCAACTGCTTACTCACATTTTGAATTTCGTTTTGAGGCGGACTTGAGTGTGTAACACGTTGTCCGCACTGTTTTCGTTGTTCGCGCATCGGCGCGGGTGCCGACGCAGGAAAGCGCAGGCGGGCCTGCGCACTCCAAAGATGCTTTGCATC
>JAGLDW010000294.1 GCA_023145395.1 Lentisphaeria bacterium
CGCCTCCCTGGCAACGCCTCAGTTACGTGGGGACACGGCGGTTGAGGGCAACCGCCCTCCAAGTGCTTCGGGGTGCCGCTGGTGTTCGCCATCCTCGATGATACCCCACAAGACTGAGGCGTTACCCTCCCTGGCGTGGCATGCTTGTATTCGAGGTCAGCCCCATCTAGGTTTGCACGAGATTGAGAGTACGCTGGCGACCCTCGGATTCGGGGAGGGTGTGCATTCATCGATGTTGTCTGGTGGAAGCCCGCATTCGCCAGATTTATATTTTTTGCGCTGATCCCTAGAGAAAGAAACGCGCCACCATGCAGGACGCCCCAGCCGAGAACACGGATTCGACAGGTCCCTCCAAACGGACCCGTTTCGTGTTCGTCCTCTTCCTCACTTTCCTCAGAGTGCCTCTGGTCTTCGTGTTTCTGATCATGGCGCTCATCCATTCTCAGAATCCCCGACCTCTCTATTTCTGGATTGCGTTTCTGTCGGTCATCATCAGCTCGACCACGGATCTGCTGGATGGCTACTACGCGCGCAAACTGCGTGTGGTCAGCGCGCTGGGCGCGTATGCGGACCCTCTGACCGACAAGATTGTCTACTTGACCGCGCTACCGCTGCTCGTCTTCCTCACAGCTGCAAAGGGAGACACCCCGCATGCCATTTTCCTGCTGATCTTCACCATCCTCTTCCTGCTGCGCGACCAATGGGTGAGCTTCCTGCGCTCGATCGGGAGCATGTACAACGTGAGCGCAAAAGCCAACTGGTCGGGCAAGCTGCGCACTGCGATCAACTTCCCCCTCATCTGCATCATCTACTTCTGCTACGCATACCCCAAGGTGCTTCCCGGGCCTGTTCTCACGACATTGGAAGTGCTGGGACTGGTGATCAACCTGGTCTCCATGTACGTCTACACCAAGCACTACTGGCCCTCGTTGCTGCAGTCGATGGACTACGACAAGTCAGACCAGTCGTGACGCACACGCAATTCCTCAGCCCTGCCCGAGGAACGCCTCCAGGGCGGTGATCATCAATCCATGGTCCCTGGCGCCTGCCGTCTCGCGAATGCTATGCATGGCCCAGAGAGGGTGTCCGATATCGAGTGTCGGCACGCCGAGAGCGGCGGAGGTAATCGGCCCGATCGTGGTTCCCGAGGGGATGTCCGACCGATTGATGACCCGCTGGAACGGGATGCCCGCCTGAGTGCAGATGGTGTGGAAGCGTGCAGCCGTCTCCGCTGTGGTGGCATACCGGCAGGCTGCTGCGGACTTGATGACTGGCCCCCCGTTCAGCACGGGTGCATAGGCGCCATCATGCTTGTCCGCATAACTTGGATGGATGGCGTGCGCCGCATCCACCGAGAGCATGAACGAATGGGCCATTGCGCGAAAGAAGTCCTCGCCCGCACCACCAGTCCCCACCACGACACGCTGTAGAATATCCCGGGGGAAGCTGGAGTCGGCGCCTTGCGGTGTGCGACTACCGACCTCTTCGTTGTCGCTCAGGACGGCGACGCAGGTGGCTGAAGTCGGTTCCAGGCGGACCATGGCCTCGGCGATCGCGTGGCACCCGGCCAGGTTGTCGATGCGCGGCGCGTTCAGGAAGTCGCCTGCCGTTCCCACCAGCACGGCGGGCGTCGGGTCGTACAGAAACAGGTCAGCCTCTCCGATCGCGTCAGGCTCTGTGCCGCACGCTTCCGCGAGCGCGGCGCACAGGACATTGGAATGCTTCTCTTCGCCAATTGCAGTGCATAGAATCGCCTGGAGCTGCGTCTGGCGGTTGTACTCCACCCCCTTGTTGATATCCCGATTGAGATGGACGGCGAGGTTGGGCACCACGGCGATAGGACGCTGGAGATCCACAATCCGGGAGGTCCAGGCTTCTCCGTCACGGATCATGACCCGCCCGGCCAGCGACAGAGGCCGGTCCAGCCACGTGGCCACGATGGCGCCGCCGTAGACCTCCGTCGAGACGCGAACGCAACCAGCCGCCGCGCTTGCACCCTCCATTTTGATCTTGAGCGCCGGGCTGTCCGTGTGGGC
>JAGLDW010000295.1 GCA_023145395.1 Lentisphaeria bacterium
GGGCTCCAGGTTCCAGCGCTGTCGCTCGTCCAACTCCTGGTACCCCCCCGCCGCCAGCGCCGTGCGCACCGCATCGGTTGCGTGGAAGGCAGTCGGGCAGGAGTCGATGAACTCCATCAATCCCGAGCAGGTAGGTTCATGCTCCGCGCTCGCGTTCATGGCGTTCTCCTGTGTTCGCATGGTCAGACACCCACCGGCGGCTGATGGGATTCGTTTCCGGGCTGAGCATCCGCCTTGATGCGATAGAACATGGCTCGCTCCACGACCCATTGTCCGGTGCCCTGGAGATTGTCGACATCCTTGTAGTGTTCGAAGCCCATCTTCCGATAGAGCTGGAAGGCGCCGTCGTTGTCGGTCATGGTCGTCAGCTCGATCCCATCCCGGCCTGCGGTGGACGCCTCCTCGATGAGGAAGCGCATCATCTCTCTGCCAAGCCCCTGTCCGTGGAAGTCGTCCACAAGGCCGATTCCGAGCAGGGGGATGGGGCGGGTGTAGTACCAGAGGAAGAAGTAGCCGATGACACGGTCGGCATCGAAGAGTCCGAGCAAAAGGTCGTCACCCGCCTCCGAGCGTTCGAGTGCCCGGGCCAACGTGTCGTCATCGTAGGGATGAGGCAGAAAGAAGCGGCGACTGGAAGTGCTAAGCTCGGCATTGAAGCGTTTGAGCGCATCCGCGTCTGCCGCTTCAAGCCTGCGCACGGTGTAGGCACGCCCATCCCTGGCAAGCAGTTCCGCGGTTTCGTTCCGCTCCATCGCTCAGCTCTGCTCCACCTTGAGAATGGTGCCGAGCATGCGGCGCATGTTCAGCAGGGCGGCGGCTCCCGTCACGGCCACATCGCCCGCCAGGAAGCGGCGGATGAGAACGCGCATGGCATCGTCGCAGACCATGTTGCCTGCCTTGCTCTTGATGTCAGCGTGGAAATGTCCGTCCTTGCCTCGGCCTCCGGCAATGTCGAAGACGCAGTCGTTGAACACGAATTGGCGGACGTTGGCCGGTTCGTCGTCCGTGTGGTCGGTGAGGATGTCGCAATGCAGGATGGAGCCTTCGGCGCGCACAATCAGGAACTCGGCTTGGGCCTGATGCCCTGAGAAATCAGCCTTCATGCTGTCCATGGCAATGCGTCCGCTGGGGGCGATGACAGAGAGTGCGCTGAGCATGTGCGGAGCAAGATCGACCCAGGTGCGCGTGGGGTCGGGAGACCGCCCGCGCGTTGGCGACTTGAGGATGCCGGAAAATGTATCGATTCTCTCGCCGGGGGAGTGTTTGGTATACAGTTCAAGACAGGTTTTCGCGGCGATTGTGTACTGAGTGCAGACTCCGAACTGGCGCTTTTCCTCGACTGCAATGTTGATAAGATCGCGCGCTTGCTCGAGCATGATCTCACTCGTGAGCGTGCAGTCGTAGACGAAGGGCTTTTCGCAGAGCACATCAGATCCCTCATGAAGTGCGGTGAGCGCGTGGGCAAAGTGCATCTCCGGCGGGGTGCACACATCCACAATGTCGGGTTTCTCGGTCAGCAGCAGTTGGTCCAGATCCGTGTAGCACCGGCCACCGAAGTCGAACATCTCGCGAAGATTCTCCCCCGTCGTCGCGACCGACTCCTCGCTGCTGCCGAGGATGGCGCAGACTTCCGCACCTTCCACTGTCCACCAGTTGGCGTGATGCTTGCCGATGCCGCTGGCGCCAAGGACGGCGACTCTCTTTCCGCTGCTGACAGTCATTCTTCTTTCTCCATGCGCTTGTCTTGCGCGAGGTCCGGCTTCCCGCGCGTTTTCGCGGTCTGTATACACATGCCCTTAAACTCTTTCTGCATGGACATGGATACTGGATTGCGGAGGAATCCCAGCACTTTCGTGTTGTGGAACTCGAAAAGCCGCTCGATGTCGGCACTGGTCAACGCCTGGTATACGGGGCACTTGTGCGCCTGTAGAATTTCACGCTGACTGTTGTCGGTGATATCGGTGGTAACGAGTACAAACGCCAATTTATTGCGAATCTGGCACATGCGCTGCCGTCCAACCACGACCGCTCGGGAGCGGAGCGCAAAGGGCGCCAACTTTGCCAGTGTGTCCATGTCCATACGCGTATGCACCATCTGTCTTGCAGAGAGGAACGTCCAACAATCACGGTTCCCTACTATCCGGCCTGCATCGCCAACGGTCAAGTTGCGTGGCTAACCTCGCACGTTCCACGTGGCCAGTTGGTGCTTGTCCAAAGCGGGAAAAGAGCTTCTATGCCGAGTCTTAATCGAGGAGAGCTGAGAGTTTTTCACGCACGGAGGCGGTGCGGGGATCGTCGGTCAGATTGCGGAGTTCGCACGGATCCTCGCGCCGATCGTAGAGTTCCTCCATCCCCTCCGGCCAGCGCAGATACTTCCACTCAGGTGTCACCACACACTGGGAACGGGCGTTGAGAACGATGTGCTCGCGCCAATCGGGCGGCACTGGCGAGGCAGTCTCCAGAAGGGGTGCCAGCGAGAGGCCGTCCATCGGATCGACGGGCTGCAGCGCCGCCGCCTCGAGAAGGGTCGGCGCGATATCGACAAGGGAGACGAACTCGTCTCGGACCACGCCCGCCTCGACGGTGCCCGGACAACGCACTAGGAGGGGGACGCGACTCAGGGAGGCGTACTGCGCGCCGTATTTGTAGAATGCCCAGTTTCTGCCTAGATAGTCGCCATGGTCGGCTGTGAATACCACCAGCGTGGAATCGGCGAGGCCCCGCCGGTCAAGCAGTTCGAGAAGGCGACCCACCTGGGCATCGATGAGCGCGATCTGTCCGTAGTAGGCGGCGAGCATCTCGCGGATCTGGCGATCGGGGAAGCGTGCATAGGCGGCGGCGTGCCCCCCCTCGCGTTCGGGGTCGCGGGAGCGTGGAGGTGTGGAGGCGATGGTCTGGGCGATGCAGTCCACCCAGTCGGGATGCTTCTCCTCCAATTCACCCTCCCGGCGCGGGGGCAGTGGAATGCTCTCTGGGTCGAACAGCGCGTCATAGGGCGCGGGGGGATCCCATGGAGGATGGGGACCGCTGAAAGACACCCAGCAGCAGAAGGGCCCATCGACTGTCTCGAGGTGTCTCAATGCCTCGGTGGCAGTCCAGGTGTCGATGTAGTCCTCCAAGGGCAATTCCGAGCGCGTCCAGGCGTCTTCTGCGTACCCGTCGGCCTCCCAGGTTCGCCAGACGGAATCGGGATGCCCCTTTTGATGCAGGTATCGGCGGTAGTCGTCGGGCGCGGCGCCGAATTCGACGAACTGGCCTTTCCCCTCCGCCAGTCGGGTGGTTTCGAGTCCGAAGTTGCGTGTGCCAGCCTGCTTGGTGTGCAGTTTGCCAAAGAGCGAAGTGTGGTATCCTGCGCGCCTGAAGATTTCGGGAAAGGGCATGGCGTCGGCAGCGAGTCCGGTCCAACCCGGGGGATCGGCCCGGTCCTCGCGCAGATTGATGTTGTAGGTGACGCCATGGTGGTCGGCGGTCTGGCCGGTGAAGATGCTGGTGCGGGCGGGTGTGCAGACGCTGTGCGGCGTGTAGGCTTCGCGGAAGCGGACACCCTCGCGGGCCAGGCGATCCAGATGCGGCGTTCGCGCGGTTGGATCTCCCGCACAGCCAAGGATGTCGGCATTGTGCTGATCCGTGGTGATCAGAAGGATGTTGGGGCCGGGCATTGTCTGGCTCCCATGCTTTTGGGAACGGTGCCTTCAACCGAGTTGCAGGCTCTACGCGGGATAGACTCCCCTGAACACGGTCTGCGCGGGGCCGGTCATGTAGAGATGCTCGTTCTCGGCCCACTCGAGTTCGAGGTCTCCTCCCGTCAGGTGAATGGTGACTTTTCGCTTAGTGAGACCGTTGAGAATGGCGGCCACACACGAAGCCGAGGCGCCTGTGCCGCAGGCCAGTGTCTCCCCGGAGCCACGTTCCCAGACGCGCATGTCGAGTTCCGTCTCGCTGATCCGGCGGATGAACTCCACGTTGATGCGGTTCGGAAAGCGTTCGGTGCACTTCTCGATCTGCGGGCCGATG